>NZ_JAGHKE010000153.1:0-29915 GCF_017889395.1 Allofournierella sp.
GGTCAGCTTGTGCCCGGCATGGTTTTGCAGGCGGTACAGCAGCCAGAAACCGGCCATCTGGTCCCCTTTGGAGCAGGCGGTGAAAAGTTCCCGAAACCGCATGCCGCCTCACCTCCAGTCCGTGACGATGTACCCGCCGCAGTTGTCCGGCGAGATCTGGCAGCGGCCCTCCGACGCGGCATCCAAATCCTCTCGGCAGGGCTCGCTGCAGGAGCGGATTCGATAGGTGCGAGCCCCTGCCGGAACAAAAAGCGGCTGTTTGGAATGCTTTTGCCGCAGCAACTCCACATACTCCTCCAAAACCAGACACTGATCCGTCATAAATCGGGCATGAGGAGTGCCCACATACCGAAAATGCCAGGGCTCGTGAGCGATGCCGATGATGGATTCCTTCCCGGCTGGATATCGCAGAACGAAGCCATAGCAGGCGGCCAGCTTCCGGAATGCGCCGCACACGCCGGAATGGGGAAAGTTTGGCTGTATAAAATCGATCGTTTCCACGGCAAGCCCCAAATCAATGGCCAGGCCGGTCTGGTGCTCGCTGCATCCGGGACGGGCCACGTACTGGCGAGTGAAGGCCTCGCCCTCCTTGCGCATGGTGTCGTCCCAAATGGCCTGCTGCTGGTCCAGACTGCGCCAGCCGGAGACGGGAACAATGGCGTTTTCTCCCTTTACCGCCCGGATGCAGGCGCGCAGCTGCCCGGCGGCCTGCCGCTCCAGCTGTACCTCCGGCCAGCGGGAGTCCACATAAACCAGGTCCGGCGTTTCGGAAAAGGAAAGAGGGTGACCGGCGTTCACCAGCAGCAGCGGACCGGTTCGGGGATGGCGGCTCATGCGGTCACCTCGGTTTCAATGATGCGGCTGATCAGCGCGGTGAAATCCAGCCCGGCGGCGCGCATCATGTTGGGGTACCGGCTGTGGGCGGTAAAGCCGGGAATGGTGTTCACCTCGTTGAAGACGATTTCTCCCTCCGGTGTGAGGAACAGATCCACACGGGCAAAGCCCTTGCAGTCCAAAGCCCGGTAGATGGTTTGGGCCGCCTGTTGGATTTCCGCGGTTTTTTCGGCGGAAATGCGGGCAGGACAGTGAATGGCAGAGGTTTTCAGGGTGTATTTCTCTTCAAAATCGAAAAAGCCTTGCGAAAGCTCAATCTCATCCACCGCGCCAACGGTGAGCGATTCGGTGCCCAGCACGGCGCAGCCCACCTCAAAGCCGGGAATGGCCTCTTCCAGCAGAAGCTCCCGGTCGTTGGCAAACGCGCATGCTGCCGCTTCGGCCAGCTCCTCCGGCGCACGAACCATGCTGACGCCGAAGGATGACCCGGCGCGAACCGGCTTCACAAAAAGGGGATAGCCCAGTGATTGCGCGGCCCGCTGCAGCTCGTCTGCTTTTACGCCACGGGGGAACATTGCACTGCGGGGAACTTTTACCCCTGCCAACGCCGCAAGTTTGTGGGAACGGTCCTTGTCCATGCAAAGGGCGGAGGAAAGCGCCCCACAGCCAATCACAGGTACCCCGGCCAGCTCCAGCAGTCCCTGAAGGGTGCCATCCTCGCCGTTTTTGCCATGGAGTACCGGGAAGGCAGCGTCAAAACAAAGCGTATCCCCGCTGCCGTCCAGCAGAAGAAGGGTTCTGCTTTCCCGATCCAGGCACAACGTGCAGGGAATACAGGGGCCATCCTGCCAACGGCCGTCGGGAATGGCATCCAGATCGCCGGTATAATACAGCCACCGCCCCTCCCGGGTGATACCCACCGGAACAGGAGAATAACGGGACCGGTCCATATGAGTCAGCACGGCATGAGCGGACTGAAGGGATACACCGTGTTCGCTGGAACAGCCGCCAAAGAAAACTAAAATTCGTTTCATTCCAAAACCTCCCGAAAGAAAGACTTGTTCGGATGAAAAAATCATAGCAGAATCAGGCGCGCCGGTTGTTTGATTTCCCTTTCGGAATTCCTGCGATTTTCTGCAAAATTTCTTGCAATTTTCTAATGGTGGCCAGTGCAGCAGCCCCGGGCGCTTTCTTGACAGCAGAGCAGGATAGGAATAAGATGTTGGCATACCGAACGATAAAGGACACAATGGTTTTCGCGTGGCTTTGAGCGGACAGGAAGGGAATCTGGCATGAAGCAGAGAAAGGCAGACACACCGGCAAAGAAAGAGCGGGACAAGCAGATCGATACCTGCTCCAGAAGTGCGGCACTGAATTTTGTGATCGCGGCCACCCAGGTGCTTACCGTGCTGTGCCTTGTGAAGGGGAATCCGGCATGGAAGGGCAGCCTTTCGCTGCTGTTTTTTGGCGCGGCAGTCCAGCTGCTTTATAAGTACGATCAGTACGGCGAAAAGCCCTATGCTTGGATTGGCACAGGCACAGGACTCATCGGAGCCGCATTGCTGGTCTGGTTTGCGGTGACCGGGTAAGAAAACTGCAAATGTTTTGAAAGCAGAAAAAAGGCAGGGAAGCGGTTTGCTTCCCTGCCTTTTCGTAATTCAAAGTGAAATTTTACTATTGACTTTAATTTTATTTATGATATATTGAATATAGTTAAAGCTAAAGCGAAAGGAGAACTGAAATGAAGATTGACAAGATTCCGCAGTGGATGCTTGCGCTGGAGCCGGAAGACGCCGCTTTCATGAAAAACTTTGTTTTAAAATCCGGGTCGCTGAAGGAGATCGCCCGGCTGTATGAGGTGTCCTATCCCACAGTCCGGCTGCGCCTGGATAAATTGATCCAGAAGATCGAACTGGGGGACAAAAAAGAGGAGGAGCCATTTGCCACATTCATCAAGGGCCTGGCGGTGGATTCCCGAATTGATCTGGAAGCGGCAAAGCTTATCATCGATAAATACAAGCAGGAAAAGGGGGAATGATACGCACCGCATTGAAATTTTGGAGTTCGTGCAACCAGCTTCTTTGCGCTTTTTGAAAGGTGAAGTGCAAACCTGCCGAAGAGAAACGCAATCGGGCAAAAGATATGCGAGGAAAGGAAGAGATTCAAATGGTGGATGTGTCGGTTTTGGAGCTTGCTGCCGGTTTTGCCATTGCTCTGGTGTTGATGGTGGCCGAGTATCTTTTGTGTACAAAGCTGAAAAATCCCCTGTGGGGCGGCATGATTCCGTGTCTGATTCTTGCGGGGACCATCTGGGTTTTTGCCAGCGGCGCGGTTCCGCTGGAAATGCGGTATCTGTTTCCGTTCATTGTTCTGAACACCTTGTTTTTTGGCGACTGGGGAACCGGACGGGACAAATACCAAAAGCTGCAGCAGAAAGAAATGGAACAAATGCGAGTGAAGGATCTGTAAAGGAAGGAGAGGGATATCTATGAGACTTGCGATAATACTTGTGGTTGCTCTTGCAGTGCTTGTGTTCCACTATTGGGCCAGCCGCCGCCCGCCAAGGTATTGGTATGTGGGCGGCATCATCCCGCTGGCGTGGCTCGTCCTTTTGGCAGCTGCGTTCTCCCATGGTATGGTCAATTGGGCACAGGACTGGAAAATCATTGTGTTTCCCACGCTGATTTTCTTCTTCATGTGGGCCGAAGGCCATGAAGCTGCCAGAAAAAAGGAACTTGCAAAGATGAAAGCTCAGGATATGGAATAACGAACACGGAAGAACAACAGTTCAAAAAAACCGCTGCGAAGAATTTCTGCTCTTCGCGGCGGTTTTTCTATAGCAAGTGCGGCCCGGTCAGAAAACAAACGGCAGTTCATTTTCTGCTGCGGGCACAGCTTCATAATCGCAGTTGCTCCAGCTGGCTTCGATGTCTGCGGAGGTAAAAAAGTCCTGCCCGGAGCCGGTTGTGCTGATCCGGCCGGATTTGACGGCGATGGAGGAGTACACGATTTCATAAATTGTTCCGTCAAAAAGCCGGAATCGAAAACTGGTGATCGAGCCGCCCGCAACCGGCTCGGTTTCTTTGTCTGTTACCGAAAGACCATTGAAGGTGTCCACCAGATCGGAAATGTCCTCCGGCCGTGTGACGGTTTTCTTCTCTGCGTCGGCGGGTACAACGTAGTGAAATATTTCTACGCGTTCCACATCGGAAGCAGTGAAAGGAAGGGCAATGTGTTCGGTTCTGGTACACCCGGTCAAAAGGATGCTCAATAGAACGGTCAACACAAAAGCAATGGTTCTCTTCATGGCACTTCACCTCGTTTGAATGTGTGGAGGCTTGCTGTTTGCTTTTATTATATCATTTTGCAGGCAAAAGCACCAAATAAACAGAAAAAGCCCAGCCAATCGGCTGGGCTTTTTGGTGCGGATAACAGGACTTGAACCTGCACGTCTTGGACACTGGACCCTAAAGGTGATGTCACCTTAGTGATGTATTGCTTACGGCAATCCGCAGTTAGAGCAAGAAATTGACGATGCTCCCTTTACAATGTAAGTGTGATGTTTGTTCCGATCACATCTGTACGATAAATCTGAAAGCCTTCCGTTTTCAACCGGTTCATTACCTTTGGTAGGGGATGACCATAACTGACTCCATCTGTGGATATGATGGCAATCCCCGGCTTACAGATATAAATTGGAGAGGGGATTTGTCCGGCGTTTCCGCCATGGTGCGGAACCACCATGTTTAAAATTAAATCTTTATCTGTATTCGGGTACATATCCTCAAATATTTGCTTATAGGTATGGTCTGCCGTAAGCAGGGCACATTCCTTTTCGCTGTGCACCTCCAAGGCTGTACCCGAATGATTTAAGGATTTCCTTGCTTCGCCAATGTACAATCTGTAACGCTGCCCGTGACAATAGTTTTTTAATCGGCTGGAACGTTGGCTACTGCGGGGGGGAACAATTGCTTCCGTTTTCTGACAGCACTTATAAATACGTTTCGCAATATCCAAGCTTGTAAGAGAAACCAACTGGTTTGGAAAATGCGCTGTTGCAAGTTGCGACAATTCTGTATCACTAATATTTCGCAGCAGATTATAGTGATCGCAATCCCAATGGCTGATAATAAGACTTGTAACTTTAGCGGACAGTTTAACAAGTCCTCCATTTTGTTTAAGACATTCAGCACGTTCCTGACTGCTTGCTGAAAGAAATGTTCCGCAATCAAAAATAGTATAGTGTCCCGCCGTGTCAAAAATTTCATTCCAGCTTCCCTGACCGACACACATAACACTTAATGAAAAGTCGGAGCCTAAGTTTTCCAAAGATGCTGGCGTACCTTTCCACGTAGTTGGAATTGATTTGATTTCGTGATTTCTTACTTCCCGTCGATTCTGTATGGCCTTGAGCATAAAATTAGCTGCGCTATCTGTATAACGGGTCGAAATCAAATCGGAGTCTTCTACAGGCGATTGTCCTGGTGCAGACCATAGATCCTCATATGTGACCTCAACTACCATGCCGTCCACAGGTTCTTCTGTCTCCAGTGAAATTCCCTCAAATACAAGAATTGTTGGGGTTCCCTCTTCCAATCTATAGTCCAGCGCAACGTTTTCGTGAAATTTATACAGCAAAAAGTCCCGCGCCTCCATAAAATCGAGGAACAGCATTTTTCGTGTTGGGTCATAGGCCTCGATGTAGAGACGCACGTTTTGCGGCTGTATACCCAGCTGAGAGTTTTCTAAATGCTTTTGGATGATTCCATCTACATCTGCCACATTATAGGATACATCGTTGCACCAAATGCCAAATTCACCGCATTGATTCACAGCTGCTATCCATTCGGCAAGTGCCTTGCGCTTTTCTTTGTCTCTGCGAGTCTCTTGCCCCTTTGTTTCCAGAACCAGTGTCTTGCCATTATCCAGTTTAACAAGAAAATCGGGGGTATATTTTCGAACCACGCCATCAAATACATATAGAATTTCAAACCCTAAATGGTCATTCTTGGCCCAAGCAGTAACATGAGGATTTTTCTCCAGCACATAGCTTTCTGTTGACTCCCAGGTACTGTCAAACACACAGTGGCTGATTTGCGAATGCTTGGTGATATAGCAGGGTTTGCTTGTAAACCATGTTGGCATATCACTGGTAGACCGTACCCGTTTGTTTGCATCAAAAATAGGGACGATTCGTTTTGTTTGCTCCAGTTTAATAAAGCCCCACAGATGCTGCACGATTTTATTCATATTCATCATGTAGATGATGCGCTGTCTGACAGGATCTGTGTTAAACAAAGGGGGATTGATGACGATAGCACCGGATTTCAGATATTCTTCAACAAGGCGAATCACCTGTCCAAGCAAAGCGTATTTCGTTCCCTCGCTTTTCCAGGCTGATTTCATCAGATCATAAACTTGTCCAGAGGCCTCAAAAACGATACGCTGCATTCGAAGTTCTGCGTCAAGTTTTTGCAAATCGATTTCTGTACATTTGGTTAAATCTGTTTTGCCGTCAATGATGGGGGCAAGGTCGGCACGCAGACGAGTATCCGAAGCTTCCAGTACCAGTGTTTCGATTTTACTCAAATCTACAGATAATTTAGGCCTGAATTCTCGATCAATGCGGACAATGTTGGGCCAGCTGATTTCATAGTTCATCCTGTCTCGCAATGATTCCACCTGTGTTTTGGGTGGCGTAGTTGGCGCCGCACCGGTTTCATCAGACTCATGAGGGAGGAAAGTAAAGGGAATGCCGAAAATATTTACATATTCCGCCGTAAACATATCGCTGCCTTCTGCCAAATCATAAGAAGTGCGGCGCAATCCACGGCCAACTACCTGTTCGCAGAGCAACTGGCTGGAAAAAGCACGCAGGCCAAGAATGTGGGTAACCGTTTTTGCGTCCCAGCCTTCTGATAGCATACCAACAGAAATCACATTTCGAATCTGCTCGCCCCGTTTTCCACGCTGACCCACAGTGTCCACAGTCTCCCGCAAGATAGCCGCTACCTCTTTTTTACTCAGCTTTCGCTCGCCGCCATCTTCATCGGTATCACCGTGGTCAGGTGCAGCGGTACCCTCCGCTTCATCCATGGTTTTGGAGTCGATGTGAACGGTCAACTCCGGCACACACAATTCTGGAACGGGGATTCGCTGGTGATCAAAGGCATACTTGATACGAGCTGCCGTTTCAGTCCGGTTTGCTACCGTGATCATCACAGGAGGAACAACAGCGCCGGCTTCTTTCCATGCTTGGTATAGAACCTGCCAGTCCTTGCCCAAAAGATAGTAAGCCTGGGTCAGCAAATCGGGTAGGGGCTCTTCCGGAGGTGCCGGGCGATTGATATCGTCTTTTACTGTTTCATCTGCATAGATGTGATATAACTTGGAGCGGAAAGTTGCGGCATCCGGCATTCCATCATCCCGCACGACAACACGTGGGGTTTTGACCAGACCGGACTCAATGCCATCATTCAATCCAAAGTCACTGACGATCCATCCAAACAGAGCTTCCTCGTCGTTTTTCTTGCCGGAAGGAGCAAACGGGGTAGCCGAAAAATCATAGCAAGTTAAAATACTTCGGGTTTTGTGGATGCGATCCAGCCCGCTGATCCAAATCGTGGCCTCTTGCTCCGCTTCTTTCTGTTCCTTTGTCAGTTTCCCCTTATTTTCGGGATTTTTTCGCCACGCATGGTGCGCCTCATCGTTTATTACCAGAATATTTTGCGCGTTAGCCATCTCTCCCAACACTTCACGGGTATAGGCCTCGTCACTTTTGGCACCCCGTTTATCTACGCTTCTGCGCTTTTTGATGGCTTCTTCACTGTCCCACGCCAGCGCCTGCCAGTTGGTGATTAAGACTTTGCCTTGGCGCAGCTTGTCCATCAAACCGATGGGCACCACATTGAACTGCGTGTAGTAATTATCCTCGCCACCGGTTTGCAGCACCTGCAAACGGCTTTTGACGGTTAAGCCGGGAGCCACAATGAACACATTTTTGGAGAATCGTTTGTCCTGAGGATAGGTAGCTTTGTTACAGACCATCCAGGCAATCAGCATGGCCATAACTGTGGTCTTTCCGCCGCCAGTGCATAGCTTGGTGCAGATTCGGCGGAATAACCCCCCATCACCGGGAATTTCAATACCGACCTTATCGGCTTCCGGTGCTTCCGTAAGCCAGATAATAGTCTCAATGGCATCCATCTGGCAGAAAAAGAATTGATACTGCCGGGCATCTTTATCATTCCAGTGATCCAGCAGTTTTTGAGTTACACCTGTTACACCGGGATAACCTGCCTGCCGCCATGCTTTTACACGGGGGCGGATTTTATTTACCAGAGGCAGCTCAATAAACTGCCCGATGTCATTGTATTGGTTGGAACCCTGGCCGGCAATGAAATAACCAGCAGGTCTCCGCCCGGGCTCCTTTACGAAAGTTTGACCATTCAGGTCGTATTTCCAGTGATGCGCAGGCTCGCGAAATGCGGAGTTGATAATAAGCTGATCAATACCTGCCATTATTCATCACCTACCTTTATCACTTTCAAACTTTCGATTCCACGGTCATCGATGATTTTTACTGCAATCTGAGAGTTTGGCTGTACTGTAAACCAAAGAGACTCGTTGCCGGCGTATTTTTCAATCAGGTCGGGGTCAATCTCTGCTTTCAGCGTTTTGGCCAGCTTGTTCCAGCCGTCTTTCTTGCCGCCCATGGGGAAAAAGACCTGCTTGGGCTCAATGCACATTCCGTCATAATCTGTATCCAACATCCACATGGCAATGCGAGCAGTGCTGCCGGACTCCACTGTACCTTTTTTTACATCGTAGTAATCGAACCCGTTTACCTTGACCTTGTAACGGGTTTTGCTGCGTTTATCGGGAATCAACTCTACATCCGGCTGTCCCACCAGCCAGAAGGATTGGTCGGAAGAACGTTTTTTCTTTAAATCGTCGGTCATCAGGTCTGTATTCATCTGTGCTTTCAGCACCGTGAGGCCAGGCCAGTTCAGTTCGTCAATGTCCTTAGCAGCTTCCGGATCAAACTGGAAAGCAGCAAAGATAATCAGCTTGGGAGAAGGGCGCAAGGTTTCCACTTCATCCAGAGCCATAGACACCATGCGGGAGTCCATGGGTTTCGTTTCCCCGGCAAAGCAGATGACCGCACGGCGGGGTACATCCTCCTTGGTTTCTGCCTCGGCTTGCAGGAACTTGGTACCGGATAGGGGTTCCACACGGCTGAATTCCAAACGGCTGCCGCCCCGACCCATAATGCCGGTGGCCAGCAGCTGGTCACGCCAGCTGGTCTGTTTGGCCGTGGAGTCCTCGTCCCAATCACTCACATCATCCAGCGGCTTTACTACGGGAGCAGGCAAGGCTTCCACGGTGAAAGGCCCGGTGATACGAACCTTGCCCTTGTCGATCTCCGGCTGGTCATACAGGGTTTCCGTTGCGGGCGGTTCATTATTAGCGATGGATTTCAGGGTAATGTGAGGTACAGTCTTATAGACAAATCCGCTGCCCACACCCTGCTCTGGGTGAGCCAGTTTATAGTAATCAAAGGTTGCTGTCATCAACCGCTGCTTGGCCAGTGTGATCGCCACACGGGAGGTATCGCAGGTAATCCAGCGACGTCCCCACTGTTCAGCTACATAAGCAGTAGTACCACTGCCACAGGTAATATCCAGAACCAAGTCACCAGGATCGGTGGTCATCAGTATACAACGCTGAATGATTTTGGTTGCAGTTTGAACAACATAAATTATTCCCATGTCCCCGCGAGTATCATCCCATGCATTGGTAAGCGGGACGACCGGGAAATCATCAAAGAAACGGACGTACCCGATTCTTGTGTCTGTTGCTCGAATACGATCTGCTTTTATTAAATTTTGTATGCCTTCCTGAGAAGTTTTCCAACTGCCGCTATTAATGCGATACGTTTTGCCGTTATACTCAATGGGAAAACGAGCGTTTTCCCCGCCAGATTGTGATGTTAAAGCGTGTATTCCAAAAAGCCGTGCACCTTTTGGTATCAAAGATAAGTCTTTCTTTTCGGCAGGGGTCAGACTTCGCTCAGTTCCATCAGGCAATCGAATATTGGAATAGTTATTAATTCCACTTTTTGCATCTGCCTTGTTTTCAAAAAGGCGGTGATATTTCAGACTTTTTTTGTCTTTAGCATACCAAATAATATAGTCACCAACAGAAGCTGGGGCAAGTAAATCACTCGGTGCACCTGCTCCACCGGTTTTCTTTACAAAAATTTGTAAAATAAAATTTTGAGGACTGAAAATTTCATCACATAATTCCCGCACATGGTGAACATTCTCGTCACTGATTTGGATAAAAACGCTGCCGCTGTCCGTCAGTAATTCTCGTGCCAGCAGCAATCGATTTCTCAAGTAAGTAAGGTAAGAGTGAATGCCCAATTCCCAGGTGTCCCGGAAGGCCTTGATCATCTCCGGCTCCTGGGACAAATCTTCGTCCTTTTTATCCTTTACATCCCGCTTGTCCACAAAGGGCTGGAAATTGGAGCCGTACTTGATGCCATAGGGGGGATCGATATACACCATCTGCACCTGTCCGGCCATGCCCTCTTTCTCCAGCAGAGAATTCATGATTACCAGGCTGTCTCCGGCAATCATCCGATTGGTCCAGTTGACTCCATGCTGGTAAAACTCGATAGACTCCCGGCGGCGGCGCATCCGCTCAGCAGGAGTTTCCGCTTCAAACATGGACTGCTGCCCCACAAGCTGCCCTTCCAAGGCCTCGGAATACTCCTTCATAACATGGGAAATAATGCTGTGCGGCTTGATGGATTCGTGAATATGGATAGAAGATGTGGGCACCTCAAAACTGGTGCCCTCGGCTTTACCCGCCCATTGGAGCGTGGGGTCAAGATGTGGGTCAAACTGATAGGTTTTTATTTTTTCTTCTGCCTTATCATGCTGGGCCATACCCACTGGCGGGTTGTTGGTGCGTTTTTTATCATCGTGAGTATACGCCTCTACATCGCGCATTTTTTCAGCTTCGGTCAGTTTTTTCGGCCGTGCCATGATTCTTCCTCCTAATTCAGATCATATGAAACCTGAGAAATTCTATATAACTTGGCAAATTTGCGTAATCGGTGTCAACTGATTTCTTCGGTCCCTTTGTTAGGACGGCAAGGGTCAAATGGCTGAATGCCAATATTTATTTTTCCTATTTGAATCAGATCAGATGACAACGCCTCACAGGATTCTGGTTGAAATACAACAACATTCACACCATTTTCTTTCAGTGAGCTGCGGAATCGGATACCGTCAAATCCCAACTCTTTAATTTTCTCCGTAAGAAATTGCGTGGGAATGTATTTTCGCGGATCATCAGCGTTTGGCATAGAGAAATGATCGCTGATACAATCAAACAGACTCGGTGCCTCATATTTTGGATCTTCAAATTTTGCTGGAAAACGGCGGGTTAAATCATATAGCTTCAGATCTTTTGTCGTTTGGAAAGTTGCTACGCTGATGTACTGTCCAATAATCGGGCGCATTTCATAACAAGCAGTATCAGCATCTTCTGCAAGGTAAAGATAGCGTATGAAATCAGGGTTTGCCCTTCCGGCCTTGATGCTGTCACAGCTCGGAGCGCCGGAGCCATCGGCATCAAAACCTTTGAACTGCCTGTTTTCCCAGTTTTCAAATGCGGTCTTTATGGGATGAAGGGTTTTAAGCGGAAAATCTTTGCTTACAGAATATAGGTCGGGGAAAAGGGCACGGAAGAATAAGTCTGGAACTGTGCGGAATTGATCCAACTGCTTTTCTGTTTCATCCTCTGGTGTGTTGTTGTTTTTCAAGAACTCGCGTATTAACTCTTCGTAAGGTGATTTTTCGTATTTGCGTGCCCTGAAAAAGAAAGTACCTTTTGGCACAATATACTCCACATCATCGGCCTTGTTAAGAATTTCCTTCAACACATCACTGCTTGATGAGAATCTATTTTTATAAACGATGTCGTGTGAAAACTCCTCCCACAAACGCTGATTTGGATAGTCTGATTGGAGTAAATAAAAAAGGAGTATCCACGCATACCATTCTGAATCTTTTGCTTTTTCGTTCAAGGAACGGTTATCAGGGATGATTTCCATGCATTAACACTCCTTTTGATCATCAAAAATGAAATCCATAATATCTCCGATATTTACGTTCAATACAGCACAGATGCGTCCCAAAACATCAAGGGAAACATCTTCATCTCTGCGTAATTTGGTCATTGTGTTTGGCGCAACATTAGCGGCTTTTCGCAAATCGGAAGCAGTCATCTTTTTGTCGATCAAAAGTTTCCAAAGTTTGTTGTAGGATACTGACATGGATACAACCTCCCGACCGCAGAATTCAAAATCTATCATATTTATTATATCCCGCTCAAAACACTTTCTCAAGAGCAAATCGCAATATATTGAGAGGCACTCTTTTGCTTTTGAGCATTCAAACCAAGTGCACAAAACGGAGGAAGTAAGGCTCTGCTGCTGTCAAAGTTCTTCTTGTTCGCACGATTGCTGGAGGATGTGATACACACAGTTCAGCGCAGTGACCTTACCCAGAAATCCTTGGATGCATGCTGTTTATCCAGCCAAGTGGCTTGAGGTGAACAGTATTCCTTTGCCTTGCAAGCCTCACGGCGGGTGTCTTGTATCAACTTCTGGATGGAGAGCCACTGGCCATATGCGCCGCCGTTCAACTGCTTTTTCAGTTTCCGGATGGCGCTCTTATAAGCTTTCTCGGCCCCGCTGGGGCCGTTATAGTTGAGCTGGATGGCCAGTTCCTGAAAGGTCATGCCCTGTCCATTGGGCTGACCAATCCCCAGATAACAGCGTACCAAGTTCAGCTCTCTGGGGCTCAGCACCTCCTCCATACGCTGGAGGAGCAGCGTCCGGCGCATGGAGCGGTCGTAGGCCCTGGCCGGGTCGTCGCCATACCCCAGGTCAAAGACGCTTTCGCCCAAACACTCGACCTGAAACACGGTGCGGTATTCTTCCAGCAGACGCCGGGCGACTTTGGAGGAGACTTTCAGCTTCTCTTGGATGGCCGGCAGAAGATCTGTTTCGACGTCCCGCTCATGGGTGGCGTAGAGGAAAGCCACCTGGCGCAGCTGGCGGTATCGATCCATAGGGAGCGACAGAGAGAAAGACCCCTGGGCGGCGCAGTCCCGCATGGCCGTCTCGATGGCGGAGGTCGCATAGGTCAGCAACTTGGTCCCCTTGGATGGGTCAAACCGCCGTGCCGCGTCCAGCAGAGCCAGCGCACCCTCCTGCTTGAGGTCGTCCACCAGAAAGTCCTGAGAAAACTGCTCGCAGTAGCTTGTGGCCAGCATGGTCAGATATCCCTCGTTCTGGGAGAACAGGAGCGGGGCGGCATGAGGATCACCGTCCCGTATCCGCAGGGCAAGCTCCTCGTTGCTGGGGCAGGGAGTGTCACAGCGGTACATGCTCATGACCGACCCTCCCGGGCAAGGTGCGCTCTCGCCTGGGCATAGATCGCCTCCTGCTCCATGTCGTGTGCGTAGCCGCTGGCAGCGTAGTCGTTATCCATGAGTGCCTTATCCCGCAGGCTCTCCGCCACATACAGCGCTTCATTGCGCAGCTCGTCGGAGATTTTTCCTCTCTGGTGGTGCTTGCGGATGGTGTTGGTGCGGGTGGTGAACAGGCGGTAGACCGGGTGCTGTTTGTTTTGCTCCTTCTGCCGCATCATGGCGCCGTACTGTCGGCAGGTCATGCGGGGGTCCTGGGGCGCAATACCATCGCAGTATTTCGGCATATGGCCGTTGGTGGTGAGAAAGTATGTCCCGCAACCACAGCACCGGCTGGGCGCATGGCCGTGCTGCAGTCCGTTCATCAGGTCAAAGATGTAGAAGCTGATGGTATGGTCAAAGAAATACCGGTTCACAAATATGGTTTCCTTTTCCTGTTTCGGGTGTCGGGCAAAGACATAGGAGGATCTCAGATTCGGCGTGATGGTGAATGGCTCAATATCCGGTACCGGCAAATCACGCATCATACTCCAGAACCATTCACTGTTGAAACAGTCGTGGGCGGCCACGGCGAAGAAGGTCTCCGTCCGCTTCTTTAGCCGCCGTAGATAGCCCTCCTCAAAATATCGTGCCGCCACAGCGAAGTGCTGGATACCCAGGGGAATGCTGAAAGCAGCTACCAGATAGCGTAAGAAAAATTCCCGAGCGGGCGAATCCGGCTTCAGCAGGTCGTTGTGGGAGGCTGGGGAAAACAGCACCTCCAAAGTGTGTAACTCCTGCTCTTTGTCCATCAGGCTGTACGGAGGACAGTGCCACAGGGCATCCAACAGCTTCTCCAGAGAGGTGCGGGTCACATCCAGCCGGTTGATAAATTCGCCCCGCCCTGCCTTGGCCAGGGCCTCTACCTGATGGCTGATGGCACCGCCGTGGGTGACCAGTTCCCGCATAGTCTCCTTGGGAACATTCAACAGTTCGGCGGCAAAGTGGCCGGCCGGGTAGACGGTCTCATTGAAGAAGATCTGATCCTGCCAGACATCCATTGTCAGATGCAGGAAATTGTTGTTCTGCCTGATCCCCAGTGGCATAGGGCCACCCCCTCTGTCCTATATCTGTTTTCTGCCTGTCTTGTGATATTCTCATTTTATCAAAATACCCCCAATAATCAAGTGAAAGGAAAAACTCCTTTCGGGAAAGGCGCTCACTGCGGTGGGCGCTTTTTTCATACTCAGAACAAAGGAGGAATGATTCATGAACAAAAACATCCCGCCGCTTCGCACTGTGGATGGGGCGGCCCTGATGAGCCAGCCCCTGCGTCCGCCCAATTTTGTGGTGGACACCCTGCTTGCACAGGGCCTGCACATCCTGGCGGGCTCTCCAAAGGTGGGCAAGTCCTGGCTGGCTCTGTGGCTGGCTGTGACGGTGGCCAAAGGAGAATCGGTCTGGAACATGCCCACCAAACAGGACACCACCCTCTATCTCTGTCTGGAGGATTCCGTCCTCCGCATCCAGAACCGGCTCTTCGAGATCACCGAGGACGCGCCGGACAGTGTCCACTTCTGCACGGAGTGCGCCCTCATTGGACAGGGGCTGGAGGAGCAGGTGGAAACTTTCCTCTCCGCACACCCGGACACTGTTTTGGTCATCATCGACACCCTGCAAATGGTCCGTCCGGCTCGCGACACAACCTATGCCAACGACTACCGCGACCTCTCCGCTCTGAAACGGATCGCGGATGCCCATGGCATCGCCATCCTGCTGATCCATCACCTGCGCAAGGAAACTGCAGACGATGTGTTCAACCGCATCTCCGGTACCACCGCCATCAGCGGTGCGGTGGATTCCAGCTTCACGCTGGTGGAGGAACGGCGGGGCAGTGGCAGAGCCAAACTCTTCTGCATCGGTCGTGACATTGAATACCGGGAGCTGACGCTGGAGCGCAACAGTGAAAATGTGTGGGAGCTGGTGTCGGACAGCCGGACACAGCCGGAGCTGCTGGGCGACCGCATCGTCTATCTCCTCTCTGAACTGATGTATGACCGAACCGAATTTATCGGCACTCCCACGGAGCTGTCTGAACGGATCGACCCTGTGGGTGTGGAGCGCATCTCGCCCAAGAAGGTGTCCCGACAGATCCTGCAAAACCTTGATGCGCTAAGCAAAATCGGCATTTCCGCGGTAGTGCGCCGCAGCAACGGAAAGCGGCTCATTGAGCTGCGCCGTGCCGAAAGTGACGATACCCAGGGTGCCCCAGCAGTCGACCCTGTTGACCCTGCCAGGGCGCTGTGCGGCGATTCGCGGGCGGTTTCCGGGCGTGGCGAGTAAACCCCCGCAGAGCAAGAAAAACGCTGTGTTGGGCCGTTTGTGGCCGAAGAAGGAACGTGGGTGTCCGGCGCGGGGGAATCACCTCCTTGGAGGTGGCCAGCATCGCGTTTGTCTGGTCGCCGGCACAGCCGCCGCCCGCCTTCCGCTTGTTTGCGGGGCGCTGCCCCACACCCCTCGTCGGCGCAAAGTACGCACCGTTCGGAACACCTTACGGATCAGGTATTCCGAACTACGCTCCCTTGCGCCTTCTCTCCAAACGAAACCCGCTGACGCTGGGCTTTCGTTTGGTTTTAGAACACGATTATTTTGGAGGAAACGACATGAAAAAAGATATCAAATTCAGCACCCGGATGGCGTCCGCAGATCGGGAGGCCATCAAGGAATTGGCGAAACGATCCGGGATGTCCATGAGCGATTATGTGACGGCCTGCTGTTTGGGAAAGCAGGTGGTGTTCATTGACGGACTGAAAGAAGTACTCAAGGAGCTGAAGTCCATTGGCAGAAATCTGAATCAACTCGTCACCCTGGCGCACATGGGGCGCATCACGGTGGTCAATCTGGACAGCGTATGCCAGGCGTTCTCTGAACTCTGCGCTGCTGTCCGGTTGATCCTGGAACGAAAGCGGTGGTGAAAAATGGCGATCATCAGCTTCACCAACTACAAGCGGGGCCAGACCGCCGGATGCATGGGAGCCGTGATGCGGTACACCATGCAGGACAAGAAAACTGAGTTCGAGGGGCAGCAGTTGATTACAGGAATCAACTGCCAGCCGGAATCTGTCTACGCGGACTTCATGACCACCAAGCGTCTGCATCACAAGACCGATGGCGTGCTGTTCTACCACATGGTGCAGAGCTTCCCGAAAGGCGAAGCGGTCGACCCGGTCACCGCTCATGCAGCCGCATTGAAGCTGGCTGAGTACTATGAGGGCTATGAAGTCCTGGTCTGTACCCACACAGACCGGGAACACATCCATTCGCACTTCCTCATCAACTCGGTCAACTTCGATACGGGAAAGAAACTGCATATCGCAAAGCCGCAGCTCCAGGAACTGCGGCAGCGCAACGATCAGGTCTGCGTGAAATTTTCTATCCCTGTGTTCCAGCCCAGGGATAGGAAGCAGAAAACCAAGACCATGACGGTCGGTGAGTATCACACCGCAGCCCGTGGCCAGAGCAAGAAGCTGCAGCTCATGAATCTCATCAACGACTGTATGCGCCATGCCTCCAGCCGGGAGGAGTTTATTGCACTGATGGAGAGCGAGGGCTGCAAGGTCCGCTGGGAAGCCTCTCGGCGGAATATCACCTACACCACACCCGGCGGCTGGCAGTGCCGTGACCGCCTGCTGTTCGGGGACAAATATCTGAAGGAGAAGATGGAATATGAATTCAGGATCAGAGCAGAAATTATCCATGGACGAACTGCTGGAGAAGAACCGTCCCGCGCAGATGGTACAGCCCACACCGCAACCTCCGGTACAGGAGCAGACGCCGCCTCCCGAAGTGCATCCCACGAAAGCGGAGTGGGAGGATCTGCTGAGCGACCTCTGCGCGCTGGGGTACCACGCGGAGAGACAGACCGCCTATCTCAAGAAGGTCAGCGAGCTGCTGGCGCAGCTCCCGACACGGACGCAGATGGACGAGCTGCTGAAAGCGGTGAAGCATCTGGAGCAGACGAGCGAACAGGCTGGGAAGCGGAACGAGAAGCATTTTTCTCTGCCCGGCATCAGACTGCCCAGGCTGCGGCTGCCGCACCTGGATGGTCCCGCATGGGCGGTCCTGCTGATGGGGACGGCAGCGTTGCTTCTGCTGTGGTGGGGCTTGGGTACCGTCTGGAGCAGTCTCAGCCTGATGCTCCCGTGATGGACAGCACCACAATGCACTCGCATACAGACAGGAAAACGCTCCGCAAGAAGCAGCAAAAGAAAATCGCCCAGGGTCACGCCGAGGACGATCACGAAGAAGAACAGACTTGGCAGCAGACCATGTGACGGTCTGCTATTTTTGTTGCCCGAATTGGGTTCGGGAGAAAGGAACGCTATGGGTAGAAAGAAAAAAGAATCCAACATTCGCAGTGTTATGTATTCCTATGTGGGGACGGATGACCAGTTCGATCACTTCCTGAAAATGATGATCCACGACTATCTATCTGTGGATGATCCGTACACAAATCAGCCTGCTGATTCTGTTGGTAAGGTAGAAAATGAAGTGGCCTGATTGGTTTTGATAGCTATTCAAAAACTTGTGTGCTATGGTGTGTCGTGAATAATCGGCACACCATAGCGGAAAGGAACGATTATGAAAGTCTGGCTCTATTACCGCTTGTCCAGAGATGAGGATGAAGAACTCAATTCACTGAACAATCAGAGAAAAATCATATACAACTTTGCTGTCAGTAATGGCCACGAGGTGATTGGTGAATCCTTCGATGACAATGTCAGCGGTATGCACTTCAACCGTGAGGGCATCGACAAAATCTATGAAGTGGTCGAGGCAGGGATAATAGAAGCCATCATCGTCAAAGATCTGTCCCGCCTTGGCCGGCACCGGACACAGACCGCACTCTTCATTGACTACCTCCGTGAGCGCAATGTGCGGGTCCTGTCCGCAACGGAAAACATCGATACCTTTAACGAGAACGATGATCTCATCATTGGCTTCAAGGGGCTGGTCAACGACTTCTACGCCCGTGATGGCAGTCGGCGTGTGCGAACCGGTTACCGGCAGAAGCAAAAGGAGGGCATCGTGACCATTCCGCCCTTCGGATATTTTAAGGACAAGAACACCAAAAAGGTCGTCGTTGTTGAGGAAGCCGCCGAAACTGTCCGCATGATTTTCTCCGCCTATATCGGCGGCAGCGGCATGAAAGCCATTGCCCGTACATTGAACGAACAGAGAAGAAAAACGCCCGCGCTTATGCAGATGGAGCTGCTAAACAAGCGACTGCCCAACACGCAGGATGGGATACTCAAGAAATATCTGTGGGACGCGACGATGGTTGGCCGAATCCTTAAGGATGAGAGCTACATCGGCACGCTGATCTGCCACAAGAGCGAGCGCAATAAAATCAATAAGACCTTCCGCTTCACCGACCCGGAGGAACAGTTCCGCCATGAAAACTATCTGCCGATGATCGTGACCCGTGAGACATGGGAACTGGCGCAGACACTTCTTGCGGAGCGCAAAGCGAAAAATACCCGGGCGGGTACCAACAAGGGTATCCTTCGGTACGGAGGGCTCCTGCGCTGCCAGGACTGCGGCCGGACTTTCATCGGCAAGCGGATCAAACTGAAGGACGGCGAACGGGTGGTCTATGTCTGTGATACCTACCATCGGTATGGCAAGGAACATTGCTCCTCTCACATGGTGGATGAGGAAGCGTTGGATCGCCTGATCAGCGCGGAGCTCCTGCGGACAAAGGAACTGTACGAAGAAAACTGGTCAAGACTGGAGTGGTTCATTGAAAAATGGACACCCAAAGCCTCCATGGCCAGTGCCAAAATAAGCAAACTACAAGAACACATTCTCCTGCTGGAGGAGGAAGTGGAGGTGATTTTGATGGAACGCATCCGGGATAAGTCCAACGCGGAACGTTATGACCGAATGATCGCAAAGCGTGAGGAGCAGATCGCGGAGGCCAAAAAGCAAATCGAGGAACTGCAGAACATCTCAGAAATGCTTCGCAGCCGCCAGGCCAAGTTAAAGCGAGACATCAGCCTGATCGACGATATTCTTCAAGACGGCGAAATGTCGGAGGCTCATCTGAAAATGCTGGTTGAAAAGATTCTTGTTCACGAAGAGGATGGTAAGCTGGATTTAGAGATCCGGCTGAAAGCGCCCTTCCGGGATCACCTGGACATCTTCGAAAATGGGGAGCGAACGGATTCCATCCTCTCCGCAGAGTTCGATTATGACCGGCTGGGCGCAATCATTTATGGTGACTACTATGCGGGATAGGTGATAACAGATGCGGGTATGGATCTATGCGCGACTGTCAAACGATGATGACCAGGAGATGAACTCTCTCCTGAACCAGCAGGAGATCTGCCATGGCTTTGCCGAGCAGCATGGGTACACCATTGTGGGACAGTCTTCCGATGACAATGTGAGCGGCATGAAGTTCAACCGCCGTGGGCTGGACGAACTCACGGCGGCTGTGGACGCTGATAAAATCGATGCCGTCATCGTAAAGGACTTGTCACGACTTGGCCGCCACAGGACCCAGACCGCACTGTTTATTGATTATCTGCGGGAACATCAGGTGCGGGTGATTTCCGCGACAGAAGGAATCGATACTTTCCGCGACGAGGATGATTTGATCATCGGTGTGCGCAGCCTGATGAACGATTACTACGCCAGGGACATCAGTAAAAAGATTCGGGCCGGGTATCGTCAGAAACAGCGGGAAGGTATTGTGATCACACCGCCCTTTGGCTATCGGAAAGATCGCAACACCAATACGATTGAACTTCACCCGGAGGCATCGGAAACCGTACAAATCATCTATTCTCTGTACTTACAGGGGCATGGGCAAAAAGAAATCGCCCGCAGGCTCAATGCGCTGGGACGAAAGACACCGGCACAACTCCGGGCGGAGCAATGCGGCAAAGAAGTCTGTGCGGCAAGCAAAACCAGTGATGGGCGCTATGTGTGGACATATGCCAGTGTAAAAAACATCCTGGTTGAGGAGGCCTATACCGGGGTGCTGCTCAACCACCGCTCGGAAACCAACGGCGGTAAGGCGAAGCGATTGGAGCAGGCGGAGTGGTACCGGCACGAAAACTTCTTTCCTGTCATGATTGAGCGTGACATCTGGGAGAAGGTTCAGCAAAAACTGAAAGCGCAGGCCCGTCCGGCCAATGGAAATAAGGCGAAGCACCGCTACGCTGGACTGATTCTCTGCAAAGAGTGCGGCAGCCCCTTTGTGCCGATGATCCGATACTGGAACGGCAAGCGGCGTGTGGAGTATGTCTGCAAGGGATACCATCGGAATGGAAAAAGCTATTGCAGTTCTCACCGCATCCATGAGGAGGTGCTGGATGCAGCGGTGCAGGAGTTTGCCCAGACCATGCGGATCAGGATGGCCGAGGAACAGAAGGAACTGAAGCAGAAACAAAAAATGTGGGCGTTGAGGAAACCGGTCCTCGATGCCCACATTTTTGCGCTGCAGAGTAAAGTTCAAAAGCTGGAACAGGAAATCGACAACATCGTTGTGGAGAAAATACTTGGTGCGTTTTAAAAAGTTAGAGACTATCCCAAGTTTTGTGTAAACCTCCAATGTGGTGTAGAATAGAAGCACCACATTGGAGGTTTTACATATGGCCAGAAAGAATCGTACCCCAGAAGAAAATGCCCGTCGAGAGAAAATCCGTGAGCTGCTGCAGATGGCAAACATCGGCAGCATGGACGATATCCAGAATCTGTTTAAGGAGACCATTGCCGAGTTTATGGAGAACGGCCTGGAGGCTGAGCTGGATGATGAGCTGGGCTACAGCAAGCACGACTATAAAAACAAGGGCACCGACAATAGCCGCAATGGCCACAGCAGCAAAACGCTGCGCACCAGCTTTGGCGATGTGGATGTGTCGGTTCCCCGAGACCGAAAGGGTGAATTTGAGCCCCGGGTGCTGAAAAAGAACCAGACCAGCATCAGTCAGGACATTGAGGAGAAAATCCTGTCCATGTACGCCAAGGGTATGACCACTGGCGACATTGAGGCCCATATCCAGGACATTTACGGTATTTCTGTCTCGGACAGCACGGTCAGCCGGATCACGGACAAGATCTTGCCCGTGGCTCGTGAGTGGCAGCAGCGGCCCCTGGAGTCCATCTATGCTGTGGTATTCCTGGATGCCATCCACTACCATGTTCGCAGCGAAGGGCAGATCGTGAAGAAGGCGGTGTACATTGCCATTGGCGTCAATTTGGATGGCCGGAAAGATGTCCTGGGCATGTGGGTTGGCGAAAATGAAAGTGCCAAGTTCTGGGCAACTGTACTCAACAGCCTGAAAAACCGGGGTGTAGAGGATATTTTCATTGCCTGTACAGACAATTTGACAGGATTTGATGCGGCCATCCACGCTACCTTCCCACAGACCGAGATCCAGAACTGCATCATTCACCAGCTGCGCAATTCCAGCAAGTATGTGTCCTACAAGGACCTGAAGGCCCTTATGGCCGATCTGAAGGCGGTCTATGCCGCTGTAGACGAGCAGGCAGCCCTGGATGCTCTGGACACCTTTGGGGAACGCTGGGACAAGAAATACCCGAAAATCTCCCAATCCTGGCGGGCCAACTGGGCTAATCTCAGCACCTATTTCAAGTACCCCCAGGAGGTTCGCAGACTGATCTATACCACCAATGCCATCGAGGGCTTTAACCGCCAGCTGCGCAAGGTGACCAAGGCAAAATCAGTGTTTCCCACCGATGACAGTCTGCTGAAAATGCTGTATTTGGCTATGATGGATATTATTAAAAAATGGACTGGGCGGCGGCAGGACTGGAGCCTGATCCACGCTCAGATGGCTATCTATTTTGCTGAGCGTATGCCTGAATAACACTGCTGGTGCCGGATGTCAAGGGCAAGAAAACGGCTCCGCCGTCCTTGACATCCAGCCCCACCGGCGCTATGTTGTTAAAAAGGCGGCAGCCAGATGAACCTGCTGCCGCCCTGAATAAATTTTGCTCTATTCTCACCCTGAACGGAGTTTACACAGAATTTGGGATTGACCTAAAAGTTATAGAATTCTGCCCTATTACATATGGCTTTAAGCCATAAACTCATTGTATGGTACTATATTGTCAGCCCCAAATATATTCTGTAAGTATTCTTCAAACTGTGTGTTTATTTCAACAGTAATTAAGATGGCAAGCCTTTTTCTTGGCCTGGAACAGCAAACATAAAAAAGATTTCGATTTCTTGTGTAAGCTTCAAGTTCTTTGCCATGCAGAGTGTTTTCATCTTTATATAGTGTATCTTCAAACTTGTAGAGATTCCACCCTCTACCCATCACAAAAAGGACATTATCGTATTCTTCGCCTTTTACTCCATGATCAGTAGAGTATCCGGAATCGGGCCTAAAGAAATTGATGGAATTAATTATTTCTTGGTATTCAATTTTGTAAAATTCTTTGATGGTTGTTTTTGCATAAGCAGTATCATTACCAGAATCATATGCGCTCATATAATTGCTGATATCTGGAGGAACGGGAATTAATCGACTATCAATAGCTGTCCGTAAAACATCATAGATTGTTCTTTGTCTGGCGAGGTTTAAGGCATTTCTAAGTTGCCGCCACTGTTTCTTTTGGCGTTTTGTTTCTATTGGTTGTCGTGTTGTTCCAAGTGCTTCATACATTGCTTTGACATCTTGTCTTTCTAAAGCAGAGTATAACGGCTCAAGACGATCCCTAAAGAAAATGAAGTGCTTATCATCCTGCTCCTTGAATCGATCTCCTAAGGCGTCCAGAAGGGCTTGATAGTGTTGCTGTTTAGCAAGCATTTTATGCGCGATCATCAGAACTTTACTGTCTTTATCCCAGCCCATACTTTTTAATTTTTCTTTGACCGAAGAAATATATTGACTCAATATTTTTTCAGGAAGTTCACCCTTATAGTAGGGCCGCGTATCTCTATCTCCATTGTAATCATTTGTAGTGATTACAATGACGCTCCCATCATTCTCATTTAATGCTGATATCTGGGGAAGTTCAGGCCTAATTCTATTCAGAACATCAATGATGTTTTTTTGAGATCGAAAGTTAGATTCCTTTTTTATTTCAATTAACCTGTTACTTGTTATCAAGCCACAAGCGCCATTGGTGGAATAAATTGTCTGCCAAGCATCTCCAAATAACCCAAATTGCGGGCCGCAGTCTTTTTCAATGAAGTGCTCAAGAAATTTATCCATAATACTTTTAAAAGAGTCCTGATACTCGTCAATAAGGATGATAGGGTATCTATCTGTTAGTAGCATGCGAAACTTTGGTTTATCCAAAAACCAAGCAAAGAGTTTAATTATATCATCGTGAAATAAATGCAACTCGTGATTTTCGATGTATCGGATACCAAGATCGTATGAAACCTTTTGGATTTCTGATATATCGCTATCAGAAGAAACCAACCCTAATTCCTCAACACCTGCAAGCAAAGCGGATGTAAAGTTTCTCATATTTTCCCATGCAAAATTATGAATGGTCGATGGAATAATAGAACTCTTACTCGAAATTCTGCTTTTAATAACATCAACGGCAGCATTGGTATATGTAATGCAAGCAACCTGACGATTCTTTTTATTAAATTCTCTCGCTTTGTTTTTATCTATCCATTCAACCACTTTGTGCAAGGAGTAAGTCTTTCCAGAGCCTGCCCCCGCCTCAACGCGAAAGCTTTTACCGGATTTTAGTGTATCTATAATTTGAGCATCAATCTCATCAGCGCGAGCCTTAGCCAATTTATAATTTGTCTTATCAATCATCTAATCACACTTTCTGTGAAGAAGCACCGCGCTTCATCTTAAATTTTCTTACTGGATATGCCGCTTCTGGCATTTTATCCTGATCGTTCAGCCATACCAACCCATTTTTAATATACAACGGAATGGCGAAATCTTTATATTTTGGATCAGTCAACAGCATAAGTGCGAAATCCGTTTTACTGCTATCCGTATCATCATAAAGTGGTATTTCTTTGGAATTAGGGGCAATTCCAAAGAGTTCCCGATTTACATTTTGAATGGATTCTTCAAGACTTCTGGGGTGTGCCCCGTTTTCTTCGACTTGAAATTCAATATGTCGACATCCGTTGCTTTTCTTATTAGGATCTTTTGACAACTCCAATATTGTTTCAAGAGGAACCGATTTCGAGACGGGAATATTGTACATATCATGACACCAACGTTTAATTGCACCATTAGAAGAATTAACAGCGGTGGACAACTGGCATTTGCTCTTGGTATCATTGATAAAATCAATATCCGTTAAAATTAAAGTGGGAATCTCCAAAAAGTCTACAAATTCGTAAAATCTGTGGGCGTAAGCTCCACCAACTTCAACAATCGAATAATATTGTGAGGCAAGTGAGGGACACTGTGTGCCAAATAAACCGGCTGCTTCGCATTTTGAAATTACTTTAGGTAACAAAAGCCTTTCAGCCGCACCTTCCACGAGAATTGCCTTATCGCAAAAATACAAATCACAATAACTCAATTTTAAATATTTCTGCAGGAATTCAAGATTTTCTTCTTTTACCTCGTCGTGCTGTGCAGATTCATAGAAGTTTTGTAAGTCCTTGCATACAACAAATTCTTTTTGTCTCCGCATATATCTTACTTGTTTGAAATTTACAGTGTTTGCCACATGGGCAGAATGTGTTGAAAGCAAGACTTGAGGCAAGTTATCTTTTCCTACCATATCTGTTAGAAATTCATTTAAATAACTTACAAATACAGTTTGAAGCTGAGGATGCATGTGCGCTTCTGGCTCTTCAATTAAAAGTAAAGGTATGGTGGCATCATTAGCATTAACAGCCCGGCCAAATTCATGAAGAATGAGGGTTATTTTGATAAGATTTTTGTAACCTAACCCATTATGTGTACTTGGAAGCGATTCGTCTGCGCTGGCAGATGTATATGTTAAGTCTGTGCTATTGAGAATTTGTTGTTTCAGCGAAATTCCAGTATCTGCCCGTAACTGCATATCTTCTGTTGATGGGTATCCAAATCGAATCATACCGGAAACAATCTGTTCCATTAGTGAATTGATTTTCTTCTGAGCTGTAAAACTCATATTATCAACATAACGGTTAAGTTCGCCGATTATGGGACGCAATGCTTCCGTAAGCTGTTCTTCATCTTGGCTAAACACGCGATTCATCATATTTGCTAAGGGATGTTCATTTTTGTTTTCAGACTCGTCAAGATTTCTTTCCGCTTCTATCATCCTACATGTAAAGAGTTTTTTTAATAGATTTGAGGACCTTTCTTGATAGTCAGAAATATCTGCCGGGTTTACCGCAAAAACAATTAAAGAAAAAAACTTATCAAATTGCTCCTTCACTACAGTTGCAATAATTGAACGGTCATAGGGGTGTAAATTGCTTATCTCTTGTTGTGATGACTCCTCGTCTTCTTTTGCGGTTAGTAAATCATCATAGCGCTTTCGGCATTCGCCAAAAAGTTCGTCCAGCTTTAGACTATTAAAAGCGTAAACAGCGTCTATTTGGGCTGTGTTCTGCGTATCATCCATGTCGATAATAAAGTTACGTAGTTCTCCAAGGAACTGGTCATCTCCGACATCGCTGTAATCAATATAAAAAGTTAGCTTTGTTTCATGTATTCGACTTTTTATCTCGGTATCTTGTACTGTACCATCCCAGTATTCTTCAAGTAACTCATAAAGAACTTTACGACTTTCAAGTGGGTAGTCGTTAAAAGACAAGTTCTTTTTTTCATTAATAATAGTCCGAATAAGGTGTGCAATGGAGGTCTTACCCGTATTATTTTTGCCGACGATTAGAGTCAAAGACTTATCCAAAACGATATCCACGTTTTTTAGTAGCCTAAAATTTTCGATATGTATCTTTTGTATATGCATTTTTTTCTCCTCACATATGTTGAATAAATCACGTCATGAGAATAGTCAATAAAATAAACTAACACCTTGTGATTATTATATCAAAAAAGGATTCTTTTTCAATAAATTCCATCTTGACAATAAGAAGTTCGCTTTTCAAATATGGAACATCGAAACAGTATAGATGCTGGAGACTTTCTGATTTCGGAGGGAGGGATAGTGTGAAAGGGAACCGTCAGGATTTCCTTTCGTGTTCAATAAAACCCGCCCGCAGGCGATTCAGATTCCAAAGGAATCTGTAATACCAAAGAGAGACACACCAAGCGGTGTGTCTCTCTTTTTGGCACATCGAAACAGTATAGATGTCACGGCTTTCAGGCTTGCACCCAAAACCAAATCGAAGCCCAGCGAAGCGGGTTCGATTTGGAAAGGAGGAGCAGCGGCGTGAGCGCGCTCTGACTTTTGCAAAAAAGTCGGAGCAAGCGATACAAAGCTTGCTCCGACGTGGTACGGGTAGTGGGGGTCGAACCCACACGGATCGCTCCACTGGAACCTAAATCCAGCGCGTCTGCCAATTCCGCCATACCCGCATATTCAGTTTCCCTCTATTTTTACTCGGGGAGGGATTGCCCGAGACAGAGCGTTGCGCTTAATCTGCATCAATAAAAACAGGTAAAACTCCTAATTTGTCCTCAGATATACAATAAGAGAAAGCTATCACCTATGTCGGTGTTCAATTTTATCTGTTATACTTCCATCTTTATTGATCCGTCTTGTCGCCTTAACCGTCGATCCATCTGGTTGATTAAAGATTTTAGTAACACGAACAGTATATTTCCCTGCCCAGGTTTCTGTTTTATCCGGATTCTTTGCGGGGAGGGTTGGCAACTTAGTGTTCTGTTTCGTCAACTTTCCCATTAATTTTACCTCCTCGTTAAAGATATCTACTTTCAAAACCTTTCACTGAGGTGACAGCACCTAAAACCAGCGCGTCTGCCAATTCCGCCATATCCGCACAAGAAAAAATCCTCTATTTTCACCCGGGGAGGACACCCGAGGCGGGGCAAAACGCCTGATCCGCATGCATTCCGTGTATAAAATACGGGGAATGTGCTTTTACTATATCAGACCCGGCTGGTTTTGTCAATCAAAAGCCCGGAGGCTGCCCTACGTTTTACCTGCTTACATGAAATGGCCCCAAACGGTACATACTGAACCATAAGACCATTTTCAAAGGAGCGTTTGGTATGATTCACTGGGTCCGGCGCGGTCTTGCTGCCCTTGCGGCGGTCGGCGCGTTGTTCGTGTGCGGCTGGGGATATCTGTATTGCCAGCTGCCCGATACCTTTCTGGTGGAGCAGGGGCAGACATTGCGCATTGCACAGCTGCCCTGGCTGCAGCCCATGCAGCAAGGCGGTGCCGCCCAGGCAGGCGCAGTGCCTGTGGGCAGCAGCTACAATGTAACCTTGAGCATACTGGGCCGCATTCCGGTGAAGACCGTGCGCGCGGTGGCAGTGGGTCAGCGGGCTGTAACCGTGTGCGGTACGCCATTCGGGATCAAAATGTTTGCGGAGGGGGCGACTATTGTTGGCTTCACCGACATTCCGGCCCCAGGTGGCGGTGCAAACCCGGCAAAAAGCGCCGGACTGAAAATCGGCGATCGTATTTTGTCCATTGATGGAACGGACACCCACGACAATCAGGATGTGGCCGATGCTCTGCAGGAAGCCGCAGGCCGTCCGGTGGAGGTGATTTACCAGCGCGGAGGTGAGCAGCATACCGCCACCCTGGAACCGGTGCGGGATGAGGAAAGCGGCTCCTGGCGGGCAGGCATGTGGGTGCGGGATTCCTCCGCAGGCATCGGCACCCTTACCTTTGTGGACAATTCCATCGGCATATACGGTGGCCTTGGACACCCGATCAGCGATGCGGATACCGGTCAGAGTATTGCCCTGCGCAGCGGCGAGATTGCCCCGGTGACTATCACCGGCTATGAAAAAGGAGAGGCTGGGGTGCCTGGCGAGCTGAAGGGGCGTTTTACCAGTCAGATCGCCATGGGAGACATTCTGGTCAATGGGGCCACCGGGGTTTATGGGAACATTCGGGTGCTGTGCAGCGGGCAGGATATGATCGTAGCACAGGTGCAGGAGGTGCGATGCGGTCCGGCCCGCATCCTTACCACACTGGAGGGCACTACCCCACAGTGGTACGATGTGGAGATCGAGCGGGTTTCCCTTGGGCAGGAGGACCCCAACCGGAATATGGTCATCCGGGTGACGGACCCGCAGCTGCTGAGTGCCACCGGAGGTATCGTGCAGGGGATGAGCGGCAGTCCCATCGAGCAGGACGGCAAGCTGGTGGGAGCGGTGACTCATGTGCTGGTGAACGACCCTACCCGCGGCTACGGCATCTTCGCCCAGACCATGCTGGAAACGGCGGACGGCTCACTCTCGATAAAATCTGGCGAGTAAAACCGGCAGCCGGGCAGGCTGCCTTACATAATTATAAAAACAGGGCTGACAACAGCAGATAGGGATAGTATCATAATAGTAGGAAAAGCTCTGATCAGAATTGTAAAAGGAGTGAGCAGTATGAAGAAAAGTACGCTGGTTTTACTGACGCTGGTTCCAGTTGCGGTCGGACTTGTTGTGAATTTTACCTTGCGCCTGCCTGTGATCGGTTCGCTCCTCTTTTTTTGCTGCCTCTGGCCACAACGGTGTTCTGGTTTTATCTCGGAGGGCGGTATGCCCGCATCGGATGGAATGTGCTGTGCTCGCTTCTTATAGGGAATGCAACGGGGCTTCTGTCGCTGGTGGTGTATGTGTGGCAGCGTGTCCTTTTGCTGGAGGAAAATGTGAATCTGTTCCTGGTGGCGGCGTCACAGATGTTTTCCGCGGCTGCGCCCACTTATCTTTTCGGAAGACTTGCAATGTTGTTTGAATCCCAGCCTAATTTTATTGGCGAAGCAACCGCACTGGCACTGCAGGTGATTGCAGTTCTTTACATGATCGTGGTCTTTGGGCTCAGCTATGCCTGGGAGAAACGAAAGCAGGTCTGAAAAACAGCAGCCACAGCCGACTGTCCGATATTACATATAAAAATAGCAGCAACGCAGCCAGGTGCCAATGTGTACAGGGCTGCGTTTTAGTTTTCCTGGGGGACATGATTTGCCGGACAAACGGGAAAATCAGCGGTTTTATGCACAAGGAGCCGAAAAAAAGGAGAAAAAGGGAAGGAAAATATTTCCAATAATATGGTAAAAACTGGAATTAACTATTGCAACAGCTGGAAATATATGGTAAAATTTCCATTGTTAAAACAACACAGCGAAACCACCCGCAAAACGGATGTGAAAACAGGAGGAAGCAACAATGGAAACCATGAAATTTTTGATGACCGATCTGGGCGAGGCGGCCACTGCCGCCTGCGTTGCCGCGCTGGAAGGCCGCGGTATGGAGGTTGTTGTGTGCCCGAAGGACGGTACGCAGGTGCTGGAGAAAATGCTGGAATACCGGCCTCGCGCAGTGCTGCTGGAGGTGTTCATGCCCGGGCTGGACGCACTGGCAGTAAAGCAGCGCTACGAGGCCCAGGGAGGCAGCGCCGTATTCTTTGCCACCGGTCCCTTCCAGAACGAGGCGGCGGAACAGGAACTGCTGGAAAGCGGGTTTGCCTTTTAT
>NZ_JAGHKE010000131.1:0-3680 GCF_017889395.1 Allofournierella sp.
CGGCCGTTGTTGGGCGGGTAGTGGGTATCGCTCTGCTCCAGCGCCTGCTGCGCAGCCTGCCGGATGGGCAGGGGAGTGTCGAACTCCGGCTCGCCCAGGGTCAGCTTCACACAGCCGGGGGTCTGGGCGGCAAGGGCGGTGAACCGGCGGATGCCGGAAAGGGTAAGGCCGGTAACGGCCGGATTCATGGGCAGACGCATGGGTAAACTTCTCCTTCAAACGATTCGCTTTTGTATGTTACCAGTATAGCACAACAGGGCGTTCGCAGCAAAAAAATGCAGGCCTTTTCAGACCTGCATTTTTTGAAAATTACTTCTTGATCATGGAAGCCAGATAGCCCTGGATGCCCTTCACGCTGGAAAGGTTCATGGCCTCGGCCTGCACGTCGTCCGCCTCCTGCTGGCTCCACAGGCTGATGGTGCGGCGGGTGGCCAGCACGGCGCTGGCGCTCACGCTGAACTCATCCAGGCCCCAGCTGAGCAGCAGGGGAATCAGGGCGGGATCGGCGGCAGCCTCGCCGCACATGCCCACCGGGATGCCCGCGGCCTTGGCGGCCTTGATCACGTTGGCAATGCTGCGCAGCACAGCGGGATGGAAATGGGTGTACAGGGATGCCACATCCGGGTTGCCCCGGTCCACTGCCAGGGTGTACTGGGTCAGGTCGTTGGTGCCGATGCTGAAGAAGGCTGCCTCCTGAGCCAGCAGATCAGCGATCTGGCTGGCGGCGGGGGTCTCGATCATTACACCCAGCTGAGCATTGGCGTCAAAGGGCAGGCCCTCGGCAGCCAGCTCCTTCTTGGCCTTTTCCAGCATGGCCTTGGCGGCACGAATCTCCTCCAGGCCGGTGACCAGCGGCAGCATGATCTTGACGTTCTTGTGGTCCGCACCGGCGCGCAGCAGAGCGCGCAGCTGGATCATGTAGGTCTCGGGGTTGTCCAGGCAGTAGCGGATGGCCCGGTGACCCAGGAAGGGGTTCTCCTCCTTCTTCATGTGCAGGTAGTCGATCTCCTTATCGCCGCCCACATCCAGGGTGCGGATGATGACCTCCTTGCCTGCGAACAGCGCCGCCACCTGACGGTAGGCGTTCATCTGCTCCTCCTCGGTGGGCAGGCTGTCCCGGTCCATGAACAAAAACTCGGTGCGGAACAGGCCGATGCCCTCGGCGCCCTTCTCCAGCGCAGCCTGAGCGTCCTCAGGCTTGCCGATGTTGGCATACAGGCCCACGGCACGGCCATCGGCGTTCACGGTGGGCTTGCCCAGATAGGCCTTCAGCATCTGGCGCTGATGCTCGAACTCGGCGCGGCGGGCCTCGTAGTCCTTCAGGGTCCGCTCGTCCGGGTTCACATATACGTGACCGTACTCGCCGTCCATGGCAACGGCATCGCCGTTCTGGATGGCATCCGCCGCGCCGGGCACGCCCAGCACCGCGGGGATCTCCAGCGCGCGGGCCAGAATGGCGGAATGGCTGGTGCGGCCGCCGATCTCGGTGATGATGCCCACCACGTTCTCCCGGCTGATGCCCACGGTCATGCTGGGGGTGAAATCCTTGGCAACGATCACGGTGCCGGCGGGGGCATGGGCCAGATCCACATCCGGCAGACCCAGCAGCTGCTTGAGCAGGCGGGCGCGCAGGTCACCGATATCGGTGGCGCGCTGGCGCATCAGCTCGTCCTCCATGCCGCTGAACATGGCAATGAAGGTCTGGCAAACGGCATCCACCGCAGCCTCGGCCACGTTGCCCGCGGCGATCTGCTCCTCCATCTGGCCCATCATAAACGGGTCGTTCAGCATCATGATCTGGCCGGACAGAATCTCGGCGGCGTGCTCGCCCACCTTCTCGGTCATCTCGGCCGCCATGGTGCTCAGCCGCTGGCTCACAGCGGAGGCAGCCTCCTTCAGGCGCTCGGTTTCCTGCTGCTGACCCGCGAACTGCACCGCGGAATAATCCAAATTCTGCTCTTTTACCACCAGCGCATGGCCAATGCCCACACCGGCGGACGCTCCTGTACCCTTTAACATGGTCTTTGTGCCCCTCTCGTCGGCTTTTTTATCAGGCGCGCCCCGGCCCATCCGATGGACCGGGGCGCCGCGTGTTGTCTGCTCGTTGGCTGCTTACTCGCCCAGACCGCTTTCGATCAGGCCCACAGCCTTGTCCAGGGCGGCCTGCTCGTCGTCGCCGGTGCAGCGAACTTCCAGCTCGCTGCCGCACTTGATGCAGGCGGCCATCAGGTTCATGATGCTCTTAGCGTTGATCTCCTTATCCTTGAACACCAGCACCACGTCGCTGTTGAACTTCATCATCTCCTGAGCGAACATACCGGCAGGACGCATGTGCATGCCCATGGGGTTTACGATCTTGGTCATCTTGCTTACCATAACAGTTATCTCCTTTTACTTGTTTGATAAATGATTGTGAAGCGCCCGCGCACCGCGCGGGCGGCATTGCGTACAACGATTTGGAATTACTGCTCCTTGTTCTTCTTCAGAACACCCAGCAGCAGCATACCCACCAGGCTGCCCACCACCAGGCTGATCACGTAGCCCAGCACATTGGTGACCACGGGGAACACGAAGATGCCGCCGTGAGGAGCCATCAGGCTGCAGCCGAAGAACATGCTCAGCGCACCGGCCACGGCGCTGCCGACCACACAGCTGGGAATCACGCGCAGGGGATCGGAGGCGGCGAAGGGAATCGCGCCCTCGGTGATGAAGCACAGACCCATGATGTAGTTTACCACACCGGACTTGCGCTCATCCTGAGTGAACTTCTTCTTGAAGAAGGTGGTGCACAGAGCGATGGCCAGCGGGGGAACCATACCACCCACCATAACGGCGGCCATCATCTGGTACTCAATGGCACCCTGCGCAGCGCCCGCGGCAGCGGCGGTGGCAATGGCACCGGTACCGGTCACGTAAGCAGCCTTGTTGAAGGGGCCGCCCATATCGATGCTCATCATACCGGCCAGAACAGCGCCCAGCAGAATCTTGCTGGTGCCGCCCAGGCTGTTCAGGAAGGCGATCAGACCGTTGTTGATGGCGCCCATGATGGGGTTCACCAGGCACATAAACAGGCCCATGAACAGTACACCGATCACAGGGTACAGCAGGATGGGCTTGATGCCCTCCAGGCTGTCCGGCAGCTTATCGCAGACCTTGCGCAGGCCCAGCATGAAGTAGCCGCCCACAAAACCGGCCAGCAGAGCGCCCAGGAAGCCGGCGGGGATCGCAGCGGCGCTGGGGTCCAGAATGGTGGCGAAGCTGGTGCCCACGGCTGCCAGGCTGCCGCCCACAAAGCCCACGGCCAGACCCGGACGGTCGGCGATGCTCATGGCGATGTAGCCCGCCAGAATGGGCAGCATGAAGTTAAAGGCAACGCCGCCAACGGTCTTGAAGAAGGCCGCCACGGGGGTGTTCATACCAAAGTTTGCGGGATTGATGGAGTAATCGTCCAGCAGGAAGGCCAGAGCGATCAGAATGCCGCCGCCGATGACGAAGGGCAGCATATGAGAAACGCCGTTCATCAGGTGCTTGTACAGCTGACGGCCGATGCTCTCGTTCTTGGCGGTATCGGTGGTCTCCACCGCGCCGGAGTAGTGGTAGATGGGAACCTGCTTCTCCGCGATCTTGCGGATCAGCTCCTCCGGATGATGGATGCCCTCGCTCACGGGAACGAACAGCAC
>NZ_JAGHKE010000015.1:0-29852 GCF_017889395.1 Allofournierella sp.
AGGATCGTGCGCAGCGCCACCGGTACCGGATGCTTGCGGTACTCGCTGGGAGTGAGCCCATAGGCCTCCCGGAATGCGCGAGTGAAGGCCTCGTGGGAGGAAAAGCCGTGGTCCAGCGCGATCTGCAGCACGCTTTTCTCCGTGTCGCGCAGCTCCTTGAGCGCAAATGCCAGCCTTCGGCAGCGAAGATAATCCCGAAACTGCATACCGGAGATTTCCTTGAATTTTCTGGAAAAATGAAATTCCGAATACCCAAACTCCTGCGCCAGCAGTTTCAAAGTCAGAGATTCATCGTTTTTATTCCGGATGCAATCGTCGATCCGGTCCACGATATGCTGGATCTTTTTCTGCCATTGTTCGCTCATGCTTTATCCCTCCTGCGTTTCTGCTCTCATTATACCCGCCAGCACTGGATTTTGCTTGATCGAACTTGCGTTTTCTGCCACACTGTGCCCAACACGGCAGCCGGTTCGTGTTGTTCCGCCTTTTGCGCAGGACTGGTACAATAAGGCCATCACAACAAAGGAGGCCAATGTGCTATGAATACTGACAAAATTTACGCGGAACAACTGGCAAACGAATACGCACCGAAGAATCACTCCAAGGTGATCGCGCTGCGCAAGCTGGACGCACAGGCAAAGCTGCCCGCAACCGTTTTCACCTATTCCCTGGGCATCTGCACTGCCCTCATCACCGGCGTGGGCATGTGCCTTTCCATGCGGATCATCGGCAGCGGCAGCAACGCAATGTTCGTGCTGGGCGTGCTGATCGGCATCGTCGGGCTGGCCGGAATGGGCCTGAACTACCCGCTTTACAAACACCTGCTGGCCAAGGGCAAGCAGAAATACGCCTTTGAAATCATGGAGCTGGCAAAAGAGATCAGCGAAGCATAAACCAAAACCGGCCGGGCCTTGCCCGCAGACAAAAGGAGATGCAATTTCTTGAACAAGACGGAAAGCAAATATTTCAGCACCGCAGCACGGATGGACGAGGCCTTCCTGGCTTTGCTGGAAAAGAAGGACTTGCCCTATATCACCGTGAAGGAAATCTGCCAGCAGGCCGGGGTCAACCGGTCCACCTTTTATCTGCATTACGAAACCATCGGTGATCTGCTGGCCGAGAGCGTGCAGTATATGACCGAACGTTTTCTGGACCATATGCGCCAGCGCACCGAGCCCTTTGCGGCCAGTGATACGCCTCTTTCCGCCGGGCGGGCCTATTTCATCACACCGGAATACCTGGAGCCCTATCTGAGCTACATTGCGCAGAACAAGCGGCTGTTCCGCACAGCCATGGAGCAATCCGCCGTTCTGCGGCTGGACCAGGTATACCAGCGGATGTTCCGCCATGTGTTCTCCCCCATTCTGGAGCAATTTCAGGTTCCGGAGGAAAATCGGGCGTATCTGATGGCCTTTTACATCCACGGCCTGATGGCCATTGTGGACCAGTGGCTGCAGAATGACTGCGCGGATTCCATCCAGAAGATCAGCGCCATCATGCGGCAGTGCGTTGCCCGGCCCGACATAGCCCTCTGTGAAGGCAGTCTTCCCCCGCACCACCGCTGATGTGGAACACGCCGGCAATGTGGTGATCCGCATGCTCCCTGAGCCCTGACCCTTCTCTTCCCCAACGAAAAAGCTCCCCGGCCGCACAGCCGGGGAGCTTTTTCCTTTTTATATTGTGCCGCTTTACCGGATGGCCCTTCCGATGCCCATTTCCTGCCGCCAGCGAGGCGGCGGGCCGTCGTCGCCCCAGTATTCCTCCAGCGCGGCAATCCGGTCCTTCTCAATTTGAAAAAAAGAGGTCACATGACAGGAGACCGTTTTGTCACGGGAATACACATGCACTGCTGTGATGAGCAAGCTGCCGGTCTGTTCAAGCCGTTCGATCCGGCCGTCCCAGCTGCCGGGGTATTCACAATTGGCCCGGAGAAATTCCTCCACCGTGAACTGCTCATTGGTGTTGAGCCAGCGAATCACCGCATCTTCCCGGAAGAAGGGCCGCATCTCTTGTGCATTTTGCGCCAGCGCGGCGCGCCAGTAGCGCTCCACATCCATGTCCTCTGACTCCCCTTTCCTCAGGCGGCAGGCACATCGCCATTTTCTGGTTCAAAGACCACCAGCCCGCATTCGTAAGGGTGGTCGTAGTACACAGCGCCTTCTTTTTGCGGGTGGCGCAACATTTTGAACACCACCAGGAAATCCCCACCGCCGCCCAGAATCATCACCTCCGCCAGCGAAAACAGCCACAAACTGCCCTGCGCGGTGGCAAGCCCCGCCAGCCCGAACCCCAGAATCAGGGTAGGCATCAAACCGCCCAGCAGGTACTGCCAGCGCTTCAGGCCGTCGTTGCAGGTGCAATAGGGTGTGAGCATCTGCCAGATCACACCGAAGGCGATGGCCTTGAAACCATGGGGCGCCATCAGCCCCCAGGTCAGACCATGAATGGCCTCGTGCAGCACTACCAGCACCAAAAATGCCAGCAGCCAGAGCGCCATCCCGGAAAGAGGGATGTATACCTCTCCTACCGGGTTCAAGGCGAAAAAGAGCACTGCCGCTGCAGCCAGAAAGGGCAGCATGACCACCACTGCCATTACGTTGGCCTGCACCACATCCACCACCAGGTCCACCCTCCGGTAACCCTGCTGCCTCATCTGCCCGCTCAGGCGCTGAAAATCCTCCAAGCGCGCCTGTTCCCTTCGGGAAAGCTTCCGGCCCGGCTGCTGCTCCATTGTTCCATCCTCCTTGCTTCTCTGTGTTTTCTGACGCCATTATAGCACATCTTCTCCGGGGATTCCAATGGCATAACACCGCCCGCATCGGGGCAGGCTAAGGGCAAGGAGGTGACCGCAATGTCACGCAAACAACCCGCTTCATCCCCCAAACCGGGCCGTCGTCAAACCGGCTCCTCTGGCTGCATCGGGCCTTCCCGCAGCGCCCAGAAGGCCCGGGCCGAGGGCGCCTTGCAGCCGGATCTGGCCTACACCGGCCAGCAGGCTGCGCCCGGCCCTGAGGGCTGGGTGGAAAATGCTGCCACGGTGCACAGCAAGCAGAAGAGCAAGGAGCAGTTTCCCCGGGGCTGAAGCTCCGTCCGGCAGCTACTGTTCCCCTGATTTTACCAGTTAGGGCTTGCATTCTTCCCTCTCATCCATTACAATAAGGTCTGATAACACCCAAGGGGGGCTTTTGGCCTCTTCAAATTATGGATGAAGGAAGGATATTTTCCATGGCAGAATTCAAATATGAGATCACTGAACGCATCGCTGTGCTGTCCCAGAGCGCCAACGGCTGGGAGCGCCAGCTGAACATGGTGAGCTGGAACGACCGCGAGCCCAAATACGACATCCGCGACTGGTCCCCGGACGGCACCAAGATGGGCAAGGGCATCAGCCTGAGCCACGACGAGATGGCCATCCTGAAGGGCATTCTGGAAGAGCTGGAGCTGTAATGGGCTACCAGGAGGATTTTTGCAGCCTGCTTTCCAGCCAGGTGCAGCGCCACGGCGTGGACAAGCTGCTGGAATGGCTGGCCGGCACCGACTTCTTCCGCGCACCTGCCTCTACCCGGTTTCACGGGGCCTGCGAGCAGGGCCTGGTGATGCACAGCCTGAATGTGTACAAGGCTTATATGGACCGCTTTTATGAGGAAAGCGTGGACAATCTGGAGAGCGTGACCCTGTGCACCCTGCTCCACGATCTGTGCAAGGCCAACTATTATAAGGCGGGCACCCGCAACGTGAAGAACGAGGCCACCGGCCAGTGGGAAAAGGTTCCCACCTTCAATGTGGAGGACCAGTTCCCCTTCGGCCACGGCGAAAAGAGTGTGTTTCTCATCGAGCGCTTCGTGCGGCTCAAACCTGCCGAGGCGGTGGCCATCCGCTGGCACATGGGCGGCTTTGACGATGCTGCCCGGGGCGGCAGCTGGGCCATCAGCCAGGCCTACGATGCCTATCCGATGGCGGTGAAGCTGCACATGGCGGACCTGACCGCCACCTATCTGATGGAAAAGGGCACCGGCCGCCACTGACCGGTCCGCCTCTTCCCCACAAACAACAAAAAGCATGGAACGGATCTCCGCTCCATGCTTTTTTCTTTCTATCCTTTACTTTTGCAGCAGCTTGTCCAGCAGGTTCAGAAGGTTCTGGCTGCGGGAGGCTGCCTTCGGGGGCTTGGGCGGCTGCTCGGGGCTTTTGGGCGCCTTGGGCGCTGCCGCTCCATGCCGGGGCTTGCCTGCGGAGGCAGGCTGAGGATACCGGGCCGCCTGGCTTTCCAGCCGGTCCAGGCTCTGCTGGGTCTCGCCCAGTGCATCGTAGATGCTGCCGGTGGCCTGCTGCAGCTGCTGGGCTGCCTGGTTGATCTGGGCATCCACCTGGGCCAGCTGCTGGCGCAGCTCCCGGATGCTCTCGGCCACACGGCGGCTGCTGTCGGCCAGGCGGGCCTGCTCGGCGCGGGCGTAGTCCAGCTGACGCTGACGCTCGGCGGCCAGCTGCTGGCGCTGGGCCAGCTTTTTCTCCTCCAGCTCCTGGAAGCGCCGGTCCAGACTGCGACCCCGCTCTTCCACATTTTTCAGCATTTCGGCAGCCTGCTGCTCGCTCTTTTCCCGGAAGCTGGCCTGCTGCTGATCCAGCTGACGGGCACAGGCCTGCTTCTCTGCTTCCACTGCCTGGCGGGCCTGCTCCACCTCCTGCTGGCGGCTGGCCAGCAGCTGCTGCAGATTCTGCAGATCGGCCCGCAGCACTACCGTTTCCTGCTCCTTGGCACAGAGGCGCTTCTGGTAAGTATCGGCATTTTCCCGGGCGCTGAGCAGCTGGCTTGCCAGCCCGCTGGCCCGCTCGGTCTCCTGGGCGGTGAGCTTTTCCTGGGCGGCCAGCTTGTCGCACACCTCCCGGGTCTTGTCCACCAGGAGCTGCTTGTCCTTTTTCAGCTGCTCCACTTCCTCACGCAGCTTGTCCGCCGCCTGCTGCTGCGCCTGCTTTTCCGCCTGGTTCTGGGCGGTGAGCTGTTCAATATAGGCCAGCACATCGGCCTTTTTGAAGCCGCCTACCACCGCTGTTTTGAATTCTCCCGGTTTTTGCTGCTCTGACATGGGGCAGCCCCTCCTCGCTGTTATTTCCGCAAGAAACACCGGCCCCGCGGCACAAAAATGCCGCGGGGCCCGAAACTTCACTGTTTATTTGCGCTTGTTCAAAAGGCCCATGATCTGATCGAAGTAATCCCGGTCATCGTCATCCTCGGTGCTGGAGGAAGCGCCCACACTGCCGGAAACGGTGGAACCGCTCACGCTGGAGGCGCTGGAATCGCTGCTGAACACCGCGGAAGGCATACCGGTGGAGCTGGAAGCCGCCGGACGCTCGGGTACGGGCACATTGCTGCCCACGTTCTCGAAGCCGGTGGCCACCACGGTCACGCGCATCTCGTCGGACATGCTCTCGTCGAACGCGGTACCCCAGATGATGTTTGCATCCGGATGAGCGGACTGGGTGATCAGGCTGGAAGCCTGCTCCACCTCCTCCAGGCCAATGTCCGGAGAAGAGGTGATGTTGATGATGACGCCCCGGGCGCCGGAGATGCTGGTCTCCAGCAGCGGGCTGGAAATGGCCGCCTTGGCCGCGTTCTCCGCCTTGCCCGCACCCTTGGCGCTGCCCACGCCCATGTGGGCGTAGCCGGCATCCTTCATGATGCTGCGCACGTCGGCGAAGTCCAGGTTGATGAAGGCGGGAATGTTGATCAGGCTGGAGATGCTCTCCACGCCCTGACGCAGCACGTTGTCGGCCGCTTCGAAGGCGTTCATCAGGGTGATCTTCTCCTGGCTGATCAGCTTCAGGCGCTCGTTGGGAATCACGATCAGGCTGTCCACGTGCATGAGCAGCGCGGTGATGCCCTGTTCGGCCAGGCTCATCTTGCGGCGGCCCTCAAAGGCGAAGGGCTTGGTCACGATGCCAACGGTCAGGATGCCCAGCTCGTGAGCGACCTCGGCCACCACGGGAGCAGCGCCGGTACCGGTGCCGCCGCCCATGCCGGCGGTGATGAAGGCCATCTGCGCACCCTTCAGCGCGCTGGCGATCTCGTCCTTGCTCTCCTCGGCGGCACGCTGGCCGATCTCAGGATCAGCGCCCGCGCCGCGGCCCTTGGTCAGCTTGGCGCCCAGCTGCACCTTCTGGGTGGCGTGGCTCTTGAGCAGAGCCTGCTGGTCGGTGTTCATGGCGATGAACTCCACGCCCTGAAGACCGGCCTCCACCATGCGGTTCACGGCGTTGCCGCCGCCTCCGCCCACGCCGATTACCTTGATGTTTGTGATATTCTGCATCTCTTCATCGAGAACGAATGCCATTGAAACTTCCCCCTAAAGTATTATTCCGTCTATTGGATCAGGCCGTGCCCCAGCGCAAAGCGTGCCGGGCATACATAGGCCACTATAATCATCAATACAGCTATTAATAGAGTACCAGATAATGCACATAAATTCAAGTGCAAGAATGCGGCCATTTCACAGTTTTTTCCACGGATTCGGGAAGATGCTGTCACTCCCCGACCTCCTGCACCGCCAGCTGCACCTTTGCCCCCAGACTTTGCAGGGTGGCGGGCAGGCCCAGATAGCCCCGGCGCAGGTGTTCCAGGCCGGACACCCGGCTCTCGCCGCTGGCTGCCAGTGCCGCCACCACCAGGGCGGCGGTGCCTCGCAGGTCGCTGCCCTCCACGCTGGTGCCGGTAAGCCGCCGCACCCCGGTGATCTCCACCGCCCGGCCCGCCCGGCAGGCCTGGGCCCCCATGGCCGCAAAGCCGGCGGCACAGGCGAAACGGTTTTCAAACACCGTGTCCTCCACGGCGCTGCGGCCCGCGGCGCACAGCAGGGCCGCGGCCACCACCGGGGCGGCATCGGTACAGAACGCCGGATACACCCCAGTATACACCCGGCCCACCCCTTTCAGGGTTCGGCTGCGCTCCACCAGAAAGGCCCGATCCAGCCGCTGCACTCCGCAGCCCGCCAGCTCCAGCACCGCCAGCACCGGCTCCAGAAATTCCGCCGGGCAGCCCTGGATGCGCACCTGACCGCCCGCGCTGGCCACCGCCGCCGCCAGGGTTGCTGCATAGATCCGATCCGGGATGGGGGTGTAGGCGGTGCCCTGCAACTCCGGCCTGCCCTGCACCCGAATTACCGGGCTGCCCGCCCCCTGCACCGAGGCCCCGCAGGCACACAGATACTCCGCCAGATCCACGATCTCCGGCTCCCGGGCCGCGCCCCGCAGCACCGTTTCGCCCTTGGCCAGCACCGCCGCCATGAGCAGCGTCTCGGTGGCTCCCACGCTGGGCAGCCGCAGGGCATAGTCCACTCCGTGCAGGCCCCGGGGGGCGGTGAGCACCAGCTGGCCGTCCTCCCACTGGGTTTGTGCGCCCATGCGGCTCAGACCCTCCAGATGGATGTCGATGGGCCGTGGCCCCAGCTTGCAGCCGCCGGGCATGGGCATCTGCACCCGGCCGAAGCGGTGCAGCGCCGGAGCCAGATAAAACACCGAGCTGCGCATGGACCGGGCCGGACCGTCCGGCAGAATGCCCCGGCCCTGCGCGCCGTCCGCCCGCAGGCGAACCGCCTGGCCCTGGCGCTGCACCTGCCCGCCCAGGGCGGTGTAAATGGCAAGGCTTTGCTCCACATCCGCCAGAGCCGGCGCCTGCCGCAGCAGCGTTTCGCCCCGGCACAGCATGCTGGCCGCAATCAGCGGCAGAACGCTGTTTTTTGCGGCGGGCACAACTGCCTGCCCGAACAGCGGCCGCCCGCCCGTGATCTTCAGATACTCCCCCACATCAATCGCCCCTTTTTGCTGGATTTTCAATCGTTTAGCCCACTGTATGTGACCGGGGGTTTTGATGTGAAAAAAGCAGAGAAAGTTTTTCTGTCGAGAAAAAGTGGCCGTCTAATATTTTTCCTGCAGGCCCTGCCTGCTCACCGAGAGCACGATTCCCATCTCGCCCAGCAGCATCATCAGACTGGTGCCGCCGGAAGAGAAAAAGGGCAGGCTGATGCCGGTGTTGGGGATGGTGTTGGTGACCACCGCCATGTTCAGCACAGCCTGCATCACCACCTGGACCACAAAGCCCACCGTGAGCAGGGCCCCGAATTTGTCCGGCGCGCGCAGAGCAATCACCGCCCCCCGCAGCAAAAGGAGAACAAACAGCAGAATCACCAGGCAGGCCCCGACGAAACCCAGCTCCTCGCAGAGGATGGAGAAGATAAAATCGTTCTGGGGCTCGGGCACATACAGGTACTTCTGGCGGCTGTTGCCCAGCCCCAGACCGGTGGCTCCCCCGCTGCCGATGGCGTACAGGCTCTGGATGGTCTGGTGTCCATCGCCCAGCGGGTCGGAAAAGGGGTCAATCCAGCTGGACAGCCGGTCCGCCGCGTAGGGCACCAGATCCGGCAGCAAAATCACCGCACCGGCGATGGCCGCCACGCCCAGCCCGCCCGCCAGGGCAAACCAGCGCATGCCGGTGCCGCCCACGAACATGAGCACCGCCCCGATGCCGAACAGCAGCAGAGTGCCGGAAAGGTGGGGCTCCAGCAGCATGAGCACCGCCAGCACCCCCAGAATGGCGGCGAAGGGCAGCACTCCCACCGAAAACCGCTTCATCCGCTGGTGGTTCAGCGAGATGATGTGGCTGAAGGTGAGGATCACGGAAAATTTTGCGATCTCGCTGGGCTGCAGGGTGCCCAGGCCGGGCAGCACGATCCACCGCTTGCAGCCGTTGTATTCCGGCATGAAGAGCACCACCACCAGCAGCACCAGCGAAAGGCCCAGCATGGGCCAGGCCAGCTTGTGATAGATGTGGTAGTCCACCCGGCTGGCCAGATACAACGCGATCAGCCCCACCGCCGCGAACAGCAGCTGCGGCCGGATGTAAGCGAAGGCGTCATTCCGGCGGTAGAGGGCCACCGCATAGCTGGCGCTGTACAGCATCACCAGCCCGAAGGCTACCAGCGTAAGGACCAGCACCAGAAAGGGCAAGTCCATGGGCGGGAGCCGGTAGCCCAGCAGCTCCCGAAAAAAACGTTTGGTCGGCCCGGGATCGGCCTGCTGCCCGCCCCGGTGTTGCCGGATCTGCTCCATGGAGCATTCCTCCTTTTTTCGGCTCGTTTTGTGGCAGTATGGACCGGCGCGCCGTCTGCTATTCCGGCTGCACATCGTCGCCGTCCGGCGGGGTGGTGGGGTCCCGGAATTCCACCGTGACCGCCGTGCCCATGACCGCGCTCTCCCCCGCCGGCAGGCTCTGGCTCACCGCCACCGCCGCCTCACTCTGCACCGCTCCTACCGCCTGCAGGTTCAGCCCTGCCTGCTGCAGGCTGGCCTGCACCTGGGTCAGGCTCTGGCCGTCCGTGGCGGGCACCTGGGTGGCCAGCAGCTCCATGCCCTCCTCGGTATACAGCAGCACCGTGCTGCCCCGGGGCATGGTCTGCTCGGCGGCCGGGTACTGCTCCACCACCGAATCGCCGCTGCCCAGCACCTTGGCCGCAAAGCCGCTTTCCTGCAGCTGAGCCACCGCGTGCTCCGCATTCTTGCCGGTGGTATCCGGCACGGATGCCTCCATCCGCTCCTTCTCCGCCTGGCTGTAATTGCGGGGGGTGTCGTAATATTCCAAAGTGTCCTCGATCACCCGGGCCACCACCGGGCCCGCCAGCGTACCGCCGCTGGTGGTATAGGTATGGGGCTCATCCAGCACAATGAGCACCGCGATGCGCGGGTCCTCGATGGGAGCCACCCCGATGAAGCTGGCCACCCGGGCTTTTTCATCCTCCGAGTCCAGCTTCTGGCTGGTGCCGGATTTGCCGCCCACCGCATAGCCCGCCACATAGGCGTTTCTGCCGCCCCCTTCCAGCACCACGCTCTGCATCAGCTGGCACATGGTGGCGCTGGCCTCCGCGCTGATGACCTGCCGCTTCACGGTGGGTTCGGTCTGCTGCACCACATCCCCCTGCGGGCTCACCACCTGCTCCACCACGTAGGGCTGCATCAGCTTGCCGCCGTTCACGATGGCGCTCACCGCCGTGATGACCTGGATGGGCGTGATCTTGCTGGACTGGCCAAAAGCGCAGCTTGCCAGCTCCACCGGACCCATCCGGTCAGCGGTGTAAAACTCGCTCTTGGCGGGCTCGGCGGGCAGGTCAATGCCGGTGGCCTCCCGCAGGCCAAAGGCCGCGAAGTAATCGCAGAATGTCTCCTTGCCCAGCCGCTGGCCGATCTGGATGAAGCTCTGGTTGCAGCTGTTCTGCAGTGCCTGGGCCAGATTCTGGGGCCCGTGCTGGTTGCGGTTGGCACAGTGAAAGCTCACCCCCGACACCCCGTAGGACTCGCCGCAGAAAAAGCTGTCGCCGGTGGTGACCACGCCCGCGTCCAGTGCGGCGGCAGCGGTGATGAGCTTGAACACTGAGCCCGGCTCGTACAGATCGCTCACCGCCTTGTTCCGCCATTGGGTCTGCTGGGCCAGGGTGAGGGCCTGGGCCCGCGCCTCGCCGGTGAGGGCATCCACCTGAGCGCGCACCGTTTCGTCCTGAATTACCCGGGGCTCGTTGGAGTCGTAGTCCGGCTTTGTGGAGATGGCCAGGATGCGGCCGGTGTCCACCTCCATCACAATACCCACCCCGCGGGCGGAAACGTTATACTCCTTCACCGCCGCAGAGAGGTAGTTTTCCAGATAATGCTGGATGTTCACATCCACCGTAAGCTTCAGGCTGTTGCCCTGCACCGGCTCCACATAGGTGTCGTAGTCGGTGGGCATGTCGTAGCCCCAGGCGTTCTTGGCGCTGAGCACCCGGCCGTCCTGCCCGGTGAGCAGGCTGTTGTATTCCAGTTCCAGCCCGGCCACGCCCTGATTGTCCACGTTGGTGAAGCCCAGCAGGCTGGCGGCAAAATCCCCCTCCGGGTACCAGCGCTTGGTGTCCTGCAAGATGAGGATACCCTGCCAGTCGTTCTCCAGGCAGGCGGCACGCACCGCGTCGGCGGTTTCCTGATTCACCCGGCGCTTGAGCAGCGCGTCGTTGCTTTTGCGCTGGCTCAGCTTTTCCAGCACGTCTGCCTCGTCCAGCTCCAGCAGCTGCGCCAGCGCGGCGGAGGCCTCGGCCACATCCTCGTCCGCCATCTCCCGGGGCACTGCCCGGATGGTCCAGCAGCTGGCGGATACCGCCAGCGGGGTACCGTTTGCGTCCAGGATGTCGCCCCTTGGTGCGGGGACCACACTGTCCCGCAATTGCTGGCCCGCGGCCCGCTGGGCATAAAAATCGTATTCATGGATCTGTAGATACCAAAGCCGCCCCACCAGAGTGGAAAAACACACGGCCACAAAAAAAACGGCCGCCAGCCGGGTGCGAAGCTTCATTCCCCGGTCCTGGGCGGCCTGCGGTGTTTGTTTTTGCAAAAAAATCGCCCCCCTTCGCTCATTTATATGAGCCGAAGGGGGGCTGTGATGTGTTTTTACAGGCGGTTGGCCCGCTGCCTTGCCACCAGAGTGGAGCAAAGGCCGAAGGGAGCCGCCAGAACGCTTAGGAAGATGGCGCCCACCGCGTAGTCCAGCGCGGCGTCCTGTGCGCCGTGCAGACCCCAGGTGATGGTCATCACGAAGAACCAAAGCACGGGAAGCAGCACCACGCCCACGGCCCACAGGCCCGTAATCCGTCTGCCGAGCCGGGTCTGGGTCCAGTCCACCCGTGCACCCTGCATGCCGCACCAGCAAAGGACAATGAGCAGCAGCGTGGCGCTCACATAGCCGCCACGCACCAGCTGGAGCAGGACACCCGCTGCCAGAACCAGCGAGGCCACGCGCCAGCCCTTGCCGGACCGGGGCCTGGAGGCAATCTCCATCGGCTGGTATTCGGGCTGCTGCCGGTAGATGGGCTGCTGCTCCGGCTGCTTTGCCTCCTGCTTCGGCTGTTCCTGCCGCTCCTGCTCGGGCACCGGGGCGGGGCTGTTGCGCCAGGCCCGCTCCTCATGGGTGAGCGGGCGATCCGGCTCGGCCTTCTGCTCCGGCGCGGTCTGGGCCGGGGCGGCGTCCACCGCCGCGAAGTCGAACTGCTGGCCCTCCTCCTGCTCGCCCTGGCCCAACTGGATGATCTTGCCCGCCCGGCGCTGGGCCCGGCTGGCATACTGCTCCACCGCCTGTTGTTCGGCGGCACGGCGGGCGGCACGGGCGGCCTTTGCGGCGGCGCGGCGAGCCTCGGCGCTGTTTTCCCGCGCAGAAACCGCGGGCGCCGCGGGGGCGGCCGGGCTCTCCTGCTCCATCACCGCCATGCTCACGCCCTGACGGGCGGCCCGCATGGCGGCGGTGAAGGCCTTGTGCAGCGCGTCAAAGCCCTCCGGGTCCTCTTCCGGGTGGCAGGTGCGTGTTTTCTGCGCATAGGCGTGCCGGATGGCCGCCTTATCGGTGGTGGGCGCAATGCCCAAAACCTCCCAGATGCTCATAGCGTTTCGTCCTCATCCTCATCCGGATCATCGTCCGGATCGTCAAAGCCGGAAAAATCCAGCCCCTCCAGCGAGAGACCGGCCTCCAGCCGGTCCAGCAGGTCCTTGATGCGGGCCCGGGCCCGCAGGATGCGTCCGTTCTCCTGGCTGGCCAGCGCCTCGCCGAACATCTGCACCGCCTGGCCGATGATCTGGCGCTCCTCGCCCAGAGCCTCCTGCCACAGGCGCTCGCCCTTGGCCAGCAGCAGACGGTTCTCCTGCTGGTCCCGGGGATGGATCTTCAGTCCCTCCAGCTCCTTCAGGCGGCGGCGGGCCTGCTCCTCGGTCAGGCCGCTGCCCTGGCCCACCAGCACGGTGCTGATGGTGCGGCCGGTGGTCAGGCTGGTGGCCTCCACCTCCAGAATGCCGTTGATATCATAGGTAAAGCGCACGTCCGCGCCCTCTTTTCCGGCGGGGGCGGCAGGCACCGGCAGATCCAGCTCGCCCAGCTTCTGGTTCTCGCGGCAGTACATCTCCTCGCCCTGGAACACCTGAATGCGCAGCCGGGTCTGGCCGTCGCTGGTGGTGTAGTACCGCTCCACCTTGCTGGTGGGCAGGGCGCTGTTGCGCTCAATGATGGGGCTCATGAGCAGGTTGTCCTCATCCGCCGGGTTGTACACGCCCACGCCCAGGGTAAAGGGGCAGATATCGGTGAGGACCAGCTCCTTCACCTCGGTGCGGCGCTCCTTCATGGCGGCGTACATGCCCGCGCCCAGGGCCACCACGGTATCCGGGCTGCCGGGATTGGCCAGCTTCTGGCCCAGCAGATGGTTTAAGTACTGGCGCACCACCGGCATCTTGCAGCTGCCGCCCACCGGCACCACCGCCTGCAGCTCGCTGGGGGAAAGGCCGCTGTCCTTCAGGGCCCGCAGCAGCGGAGTGCGCATGCGGCTGAACAGGGTCTGGGCCTGCTGAATGAGCATCTGGCCGGTGAGGGCCATGGAGCCCTTCAGGCCCTCCAGCTCCAGCACCATCATGGCCATGGGGGACTGGGTGAGGGTCTGCTTGCACTGCTCGGCCTGCCGCAGCAGAATGGCCCGCTGGCGGGGCTGCAGCGCCTGGTAGTCGATGCCGTTTTTCTGGCAGTACATGTGGGCGATGGCCGCGTCGAAGTCGTTGCCGCCCAGGGCGTTGTCGCCGCTGACGGCCAGAATGTTCACCACGTTTTCAAAGCAGTCCACCACCGAGACATCCAGCGTACCGCCGCCGAAGTCGTAGACCAGAAAAGCCGCGTCGCCCTTTTCCGGGTCGTAGCAGGCCAGAGCGGCGGCGCTGGGCTCGTTGATGAGCCGGTCCACAGTGAGGCCGGCCAGCTGGCCCGCACGCTTGGTGGCGGCCCGCTGGGCATGGTTGAAGTAGGCGGGCACGCTGACCACCGCTTCGGTGACCGGCTCGCCCAGAAAGGCCTCGGCGTCCTGCTTGAGCTGGCGCAGCACCAGGGCGGACAGCTCCTCCGGACTGTATTCCCGCCCGGCCAGGGTGAACACCCGGTCGGTGCCCATGCTGCGCTTGAACGCGGTGGCGCTGCGCTCCGGGTGGCTGACCAGCCGCTCCCGGGCGGGCGCGCCCACCAGCACGGTGCCGTCCTCATCGATGCTCACCGCACTGGGGGTCAGAGTCTCGCCGTAGGCGTTGGGGATCAGCTGGCTGCGGCCGTCCTTCCAGACGGCGGCCAGGCTGTTGGTGGTTCCAAGGTCGATGCCAAGAATGGCCATAGGTCGTTTTCCTGCCTTCTTTCGATAGAATGGCCGGGGCTGCTTGTTGGCAAAGCCGCCCCGGCTGGGCCGCCCGTCCGGGCGGCAGGGGTCATTTCAGCCCGATCTGGGCCGCGTATTCCAGAATCAGCTCCCGCTCCAGGAAGGGGGTCTTTTTGCCCATCCGGTCCCGGTAGGTCTCGTGGCCCTTGCCGATCACCGCGATCAGGTCCCCCTTCTGGGCATGGTCCAGCGCGTAATGCAGCGCGTCCAGACGGTCCGGGATCTCCACATAGGGCACATCCGGGTTGCCCTGGGCGATGCCGATCTTGATGTCCTTGATGATCTGGTCCACCGATTCAAAGCGGTTGTTGTCCTCGGTGAGGATCAGGAAATCCGCCTTGCGGCTGGCCACCTCGCCCATGCCGTAGCGGCGCAGACGGCTGCGGTCGCCGCCGCAGCCGAACAGCACCACCAGCCGTTTGGGCTCATAGGCCCGCAGGGTGGAGAGCAGGCTCTCGGCACCGGCCTCGTTGTGGGCAAAGTCGATGAGCACGGTGAAGTCCTTGCTCACCGGCACCAGCTCCACCCGGCCCTTGACCGAGATGTTCATCAGTCCGTCGTGGATGGCGTCATGAGCAACACCCAGCACACGGCCCACCGCGATGGCGGCCAGGCTGTTGTAAACGCTGAACTCGCCGGGCATGTTCACCTTCACATCCATATCCTCCCGGCCGGACACATGGAACCGGATGCCCAGGAAGTTCTCCTCCCGCAGCAGGTGCAGGTCACTGGCCCGGAAGTCGGCCTCGCGGTGCATGCCGTAGCTGACCAGCTTGCAGGTGTGGCCCGCCAGCAGGGTGCTGCAGTTCTTGTCGTCCACATTCACCACGCCCACATCGCACCGGCGGAACAGCTGGCCCTTCCAGGCCCGGTATTCCTCAAAGCTTGCGTGCTCGCCGGGGCCGCCGATGTGGTCCGGATACAGGTTGGTGAATACGCCCACCTTGAAATGGATGCCGGTGACCCGATCCATCATCAGGCCCTGGCTGGAGACCTCCATCACCACGCTGTCGCATCCGGCGGCCAGCATCTCGGTGAACATCTTCTGCAGCTCGTAGCTTTCCGGGGTGGTGTTGACCAGCGCCCGATTCACGCCCGGGTAGGCCACGCCGTTGGTGCCGATAATGCCGCACTTGTGGCCGCCCGCGTTCATCACGGAATGGATCATGTGGGCGGTGGTGGTCTTGCCCTTGGTGCCGGTCACGCCGATGGTGATCAGCTTTTCGGCGGGCCGGCCGAAGTAGTTGCAGGAGAGCAGCGCCAGCGCCCGGCGGCTGCTTTCCACCTGCACCACCGTCACGCCCTGGGGCAGCTCATCCAGCTTGTGCTCGATCACCAGCACCGAAGCGCCCTGCTCCGCCACATCCATGGCGTAGTCGTGGCTGTCCCGGTTGGTGCCCACGATGCACACAAAGGCCCAGCCGGGCTGCACCTTGCGGGAATCGTAGGCGATGTCCACCACCTCGGTGTCCAGGCTGCCCTGCACCAGCGTGTAGTCCAGCCCATTGAGCAGTTCTTGTAATTTCATGGTAAAATGCCCCCTCTGCTTGATTTGGGATCAATGCGCAGCGGGCATGCCCACCTCGGGCAGGCCCCTGCTTTTTATGTATGCGCCCGGCGGCGCGGCCTTGCCGCTTTTCGCCGGGGCGGTGTGAGGCTCAGCGCTTCACAAAGTATTCCTCGTACCAGGTCAGGAACATGAACACGCACCAGATCTGGCGCCAGTTGTCCCGCTTTTCGCTCATGTGTTGGTCCAGCATTTTGGTCAGCTCACGGGTGTTGAAGAACTTTTCGGCGGATTCGCTCTGGAACTTTTCCCGCACGATGGCCGCGTATTTTTCCTCCCGCAGCCAGGCGCGCACCGGCACCGGGAAGCCCAGCTTCTTCTTGTCGGCGGTCTTTTCCGGAATGCTCCGGGCCGCCGCGCCCCGCAGAGCCATCTTGGTGTGGTCCGCGTCCGCCCGGCACTCCACCGGGATGTGCCGCGCCACCTCGAAGACCTCCTTGTCCAGGAAGGGCACCCGCAGCTCCAGGCTGTTGGCCATGCTCATCTTGTCCGCCTTTAAAAGGATATCGCCCACCATCCACAGGTGCAGGTCGGTGTACTGCATCCGGGTCACCGGGTCCTGCCCGGCGGTCTTTTTGAAATACGGTCTGGAAAGATCGGTCGGCTTTTTGCTTCCGGTATAGTGTTTCAGCAGCTGTTTTTTGCGCCGCTCGCCCATCAGGTTGGTGTTGCCGATGTAGCGCTCCTCCAGCGGGCGGGAACGCCGCACCAGGAAGTTCACACCGTGCACCGGGGGCAGCTTTTCCGCCACCGCGCCAATGGCCCGCCGGATGGGCAGGGGGATGTGATCGTACCAGGAGACGGTAAAGGGCTCCTTATAAATGTTATAACCGCCGAAGAACTCGTCCGCGCCCTCGCCGGACAGGCAGACCTTTACCTGCTTTGCCGCCTCCCGGTTCACGAAATAGAGGGCCACGCTGGCGGCATCCGCCAGAGGCTCGTCCATGTGGTACTGGATGCGGGGCAGGTTCTCCCAATACTCCTCCGGCTCGATGCGATAGGCGTAGTTCTTCACGCCCATGAACTTGCTGAACTCGGCGGCGTAGTCGGTCTCGTCGTACTGCTTGTTGGCAAAGCCCACGGTGAAGGTCTTGTCCACATGAGCAAGGTAAGCCATGTAGCTGGAGTCCACGCCGGAGGAAAGGAAGGACCCCACCTCCACGTCGCTGATCTTGTGGGCGGCCACGCTCTGGCGCATGACCTCCTCCACCCGGCTCTCCCAGTCGGAGAGGGTCTTGCCCTCTTCCGGCTCAAAGCGGGGCTCCCAGTAGCGCTTCACGTTCACCTCGCCCGCCTTCCACAGCAGGCTGTGGGCAGGCAGCAGCTTTTTCACGCCTTTAAAGAAGGTGTCCTCCCCTGGGGAATACTGATAGCTGAGATACAGCTCCAGCTGGCTCTGGTTCAGCTCCTTTTTGAAGCCGGGATGGGCCAGAAAGCTTTTGATCTCGCTGCCGAAGAGCAGTTCGCCCTCGTCGGTGAGGTAGTAGTAAAAGGGCTTGATGCCGAAGTGGTCCCGGGCGCAGAACAGGGTCTGCTCGGCCTCGTTCCAGATGGCAAAGGAGAACATGCCCCGCAGCTGGGCCAGCATGCCCTCGCCCCACTCCTCATAGCCGTGGAGCAAAACCTCGGTGTCCGAGTGGTCGGTGGAGAAGGTGTGGCCCGCCTCCACCAGCTGAGCGCGCAGCTCCATGAAGTTGTAGATCTCGCCGTTGAAGACCACGGCCAGGTTTTTATCCTCGTTGAACATGGGCTGGGCACCGCCCGCAAGGTCGATGATGGACAGCCGCCGGTGGCCCAGCGCCACCCCGCTGCCGAAATAACTGCCCTCGCCGTCCGGCCCGCGGTGGGCGATGGCGTCGGTCATTGCTTTCAAAATCGCTTCACGCCCGGCGCGCATGCCGGTAAAGCCAACAATTCCACACATGATGTGATAGTCCTTTCCCTCATATGGGCAGAGTAGCCCAATTATTTTCTTATTATACTACATTAAGGAACGGTTTAAAAGCATTGCTTTTGTTTGACAATTCATAAAGAAAAGAAGTAAAATAGAATGGCTTATGAGCAACACAAAATAAGCCAATAATTTGGAAAGTTCAGGTGAAATTAAAACCTATGGAACAGATCCTTCCCGTGCTGCTGGGCAGCGACGCCAACGTTTACGGCATGGCCCGCAGCTTTTATATGGAATACGGCGTGACCAGCCTTGCCATCGGCAAGGGCGCGCTGGCTGCCACCGCCAACTCCAAGCTGGTGAAGATGGCCGTGGTGGAGCCGAATCTGGAAAACGACGCGGTCTTCGTGAAGACCCTGCAGGCCTTCGCCGCCGCCCACACCGGCCGCACCCTGGTGCTGGTGAGCTGCGGCGACAACTACACCGGTCTGATGGCCCGTAACCGCTCCGCTCTGGAGGGCCTTTACAAGTTCGCCTGCCCCACCCCCGAGCTGGTGGAGCAGCTGGACACCAAGGAGTATTTCTACCAGGCCTGTGAGGCCCACGGCCTTGCCTACCCCAAGACCTTCGGCTGCACCAACCAGAACTGGAAGACTGTGGAGCTGCCCTTCGAGTTCCCCTGCATCATCAAGGCCAGCAACAGCGTGGCCTACTGGAACTGCCGCTTCCCCCACAAGAAGAAGGTCTTCGTGGCCTACAACCGGGAGGAGTACGAGGCCATCTGCGCCGCCATCTACTCCTCCAGCTACCAGGACAACCTGGTGCTGCAGGAATACATTCCCGGCGACGACAACTGCATGCGGGTGCTGAACTGCTATTCCGGTAAGGATCACAAGGTCCACCTGATGGCGCTGGGCCGTCCCCTGCTGGAGGAGCAGACCCCCGAGGGCATCGGCAACTACGCGGCCATCCTGTCCATCAAGGACGAGGAGCTGATGGGCCGGATGAAGGCCTTCCTGGAGGACGTGGGCTGGGAGGGCTTCTCCAACTTCGACATGAAGTACGATTCCCGCGACGGCCAGTACAAGCTGTTCGAGATGAACCCCCGCCAGGGCCGGTCCAGCTTCTTTGTGACCGCCAGCGGCTACAACCTGGCCAAGTGGCTGGTGGAGGACGTGGTGGAGAACAAGCCCCAGGGCCTGACCATCGCCGACACCCGTCATTTGTGGATGATCGCCCCCGCCGGCATCATCAAGAAGTACCTGAAGGACCAGGAGCTGCTGGCCGAGGTACGCAGGCTGATGAAGGAGGGCAAGGTGACCCACCAGCTGTTCTGCAAGGAGGACTTCACCCTCAAGCGTGCCATCTGGTATGCCAAGAACCAGCTGAACAACTACCGCAAATACAAGCGCTATTTCGGCAACAAGAGCCTGCGGGACTGACCGGGCGGAAAGGGAGGCACTATGTGCGGATTTGTGGGCTTTGCCAGTGCAAAGCATAACGCCGAAGAGGCAAAAAAGACCATCAAGCAGATGGCGGACCTGATCGCCCACCGCGGGCCGGACGGCGAGGGCTTTTATGTGGATGAGCAGGTGGCTCTGGGCCACCGGCGGCTGTCCATCATCGACCTGGAGGGCGGCAGCCAGCCCATGTTCAACGAGGACGGCAGCATCGTCATCGTGTTCAACGGCGAGATCTACAACTTCATGGAGCTGCGTGCCCAGCTGGAAGCCGCCGGGCACACCTTCGCCACCCATTCCGACACCGAGGTGCTGATCCACGGCTACGAGGAATGGGGCAGCGGCCTGCCCGCAAAGCTGCGGGGCATGTTCGCCTTCATCCTGTGGGACAAGGCAAACGAGACCCTGTTCGGCGCGCGGGACATCTTTGGCATCAAGCCCTATTACTACTACAACGAGGGTGGTCACTTCATCTTCGGCAGCGAGATCAAGGGCTTTCTGCCCCACCCTGGCTTCAAAAAGGAGCTGAATGAGGAGCGTCTGCCCGAGTACCTGTCCATCGAATACATCCCCAACGAGGAGACCATGTTCAAGGGCGTGTACAAGCTGCCCGGCGCGCACATGTTCACCTGGAAGAAGGGCGAGCTGAAGGTGGAGCGGTACTACGACATCCGCTACCACGTGGACGAAACCAAGAGCCTGGAGGACTGGGAAAAGGCCATCACCGAGACCTTCGCCGAGAGCGTGAAGGTACACCAGATCGCCGACGTGGAGGTGGGCTGCTTTTTGTCCTCCGGCGTGGATTCCAGCTTCGTGGTGAACGAGGTATCCAAGGGCACCCCCAAGGTGAAGAGCTTCAGCGTGGGCTACGAGGAGGAAAAATACTCCGAGCTGCCCTATGCCCAGGCCTTCAGCAAGGAGATCGGCGTGCCCAGCATCGCCAACAAGGTGAGCGCCGACGAGTTCTTCGAGGCCAACAAGACCATCCAGTGGTATCTGGATGAGCCCATGCCCAACCCCAGCGAGGTGCCGCTGTACTTCCTGACCAAAAACGCCGCCCGCTATGTGAAGGTGGTGCTGTCCGGCGAGGGCGCCGACGAGCTGTTCGGCGGCTATCCGCTGTACTGCGCGGCTCATCACTTTGAGGAGTACGAGCACAAGACTCCCCGCTTCCTTCGCAAGGCCGCGGGCGCGCTGGCCGGTGTTCTGCCGGACTTCAAGGGCAAAAACTTCCTGATGCGGGGCGCCAAGGAGCCCTGGCAGCGGTGCATGCGGGCCAATTACGTATTCGCCACCCCCGCCGAGCGGGACAAATACCTGAAAAAGCAGTACCACAAGAAGACCCCCGAGGAGTTCTTCAAGCCCTACTTTGATGCCTCGGCCGGTCTGGACGAGCCCACCCAGCTGCAGTGGGTGGACATTCACACCTGGATGCTCTACGACATCCTGCTGAAGGCGGACCGGATGAGCATGGCCAACAGCCTGGAGCTGCGGGTGCCCTTCCTGGACAAGGAGATGCTGGAGCTGGCGCTCTCCATCCCCGCCCGGTACCGGTCCAGCAAGACCGAGACCAAGATCGCGCTGCGCCGTGCGGCCCTCAAGCAGCTGCCGGAGAGCGTGGCCAAGCGCAAGAAACTGGGCTTCCCGGTGCCGCTGAATGACTGGCTGCGGCAGGACAAATACTATGCCATGGTGCGGGAGAAGTTCGAGGGCGAAGTGGCCGAAAAGTTCTTCAACGTGCCCGAGCTGCTGCGCCTGCTGGACGAGCACAAGAGCGGCAAGAACGGCGGCATGACCCAGATCTGGAGCTTCTACAGCTTCATTCTGTGGTACGAGCAGTTCTTCGTGCTGCGCTGATTTTTCCCTTTCAACATCACACGCAAAAAAATCCCCGAGGATCGCTCCTCGGGGATTTTTCTATGTGTTTTACTGCTGTTTCACTCAGGCCAGGATGGGCTTGAGGGCCTCGGCCAGGGCGTCCTTCTGGGCCTGAGCCTCTTCCAGGTCCTTGCCCAGGGTGGTGAAGTAGGTCTTGATCTTGGGCTCGGTGCCGGAGGGACGAACCACCACGGTGGCACCGCCTTCCAGCGCGTAGATCAGCACGTTGGACGCGGGCAGATCGATGGTCTCGGTCTTGCCGGTGGCCAGCTCGGTGCGGGTACCGGTCTGGTAGTCGGACACAGTAACCACCTTGTAGCCTGCAAACTCCGTCGGGGGCTCCTGGCGCAGCTTCTGCATGATGCCGGCCATCTTGTCCATGCCGGACAGGCCCGGGAACTCGTAGCTGTCCACCTTGTTCAGGTAGCGGCCGTATTCCGCGTAGATGCGGTCCAGCTCTTCCTTGATGGAGGAGCCGATGCTGCGGTAGTAGGCGGCCATCTCGCAGATCAGCATGCTGCCGATGATGGCGTCCTTATCCCGCACATAGCTGCCTGCCAGGTAGCCGTAGCTCTCCTCGAAGCCGAAGATGAAGCGCTCCACCTGCCCGGCGGCCTCCAGACGGGCGATCTGGTCGCCGATCCACTTGAAGCCGGTGAGCACGTTGCGGCACTCCACGCCGTAGTGGGCGGCAACCACGTCCGCCAGCGGGGTGGACACGATGCTCTTGACCATAACGGGGTCCCTGGGCATGGTTCCGTTTTCGATGCGGGCCTTGCAGATGTAGTCCAGCAGCAGCACGCCCACCTCGTTGCCGCTCAGCAGCTCATAGCTGCCGTCCTTGCAGCGCACGGCGATGCCCACGCGGTCGGCATCCGGGTCGGTGGCCAGCATCAGATCCGCGCCGGACTTCTCGGCCAGCTCCAGACCCAGGCGCAGCGCCTCGAAGATCTCCGGGTTGGGATAGGGGCAGGTGGGGAAGTTGCCGTCCGGGTCCTTCTGCTCGGGCACGATGGTGATATCGGTGATGCCGATGTCGCCCAGAACGCGGGTCACGGGAACCAGGCCGCTGCCGTTCAGCGGGCTGTAGACCAGCTTCAGACCGGCGGTCTTGCACAGGCCGGGGCGCACGCTGCGGCTCTCGATGGCCTGGTACAGGGCTTCGTAGCAATCCTCACCCACATACTCGATCAGACCGGCAGCCATGCCCTCCTCAAAGGACATGGTCTTGGCGCCGCTGAGCACGTCGGTCTTCTGGATCTCGGCGTAGACCACATCGGCGGCCTCGTCGGTCATCTGGCAGCCGTCCGGGCCGTAGGCCTTGTAGCCGTTGTACTTGGCGGGGTTGTGGCTGGCGGTGACCATGATGCCCGCGTTGCAGTTGTAGTAACGGGTGGCAAAGCTGAGTGCGGGAACCGGCATCAGTGCCTTGTAGATGCGCACCTTCACGCCGTTGGCGGCCAGCACCTCGGCAGCAGCCTTGGCAAACACATCGCTCTTGATGCGGCTGTCGTAGCTGATGGCCACGGTCTGGGTGCCGCCCTGGGTCTTGACCCAGTTGGCCAGGCCCTGGGTGGCCTGACGCACCACATACACATTCATCCGGTTGGTGCCCGCGCCGATCACGCCGCGCAGACCGGCGGTACCGAACTTCAGCGACACGGCGAACCGGTCCTTGATGGCCTCGTCGTCATCCTTCACGCTTTCCAGCTCGGGCTTCAGATCCGGGTCGTCCAGATCAAACGCCAGCCAGCGCTCGTACTCATTTTTATACATTGCACACACCTGCTTTTTGTTTATTTCGACACTTTTTGTATAAAGTATCTATCATCTTTATTCTAATGGAGTCTGTGCGAAAAGTCAATCGAGCCGTTTGTTTTTGTGCAAGCAAACAAGTTCATCGCTTTAAAATGCCGCATTCTTCACAGAAGCTGCGCCTTGTGCATTTCTCCCGCTGGAAGTATACTAAAAAGGAACTGAAATTTTTGAAAAAACGGAGCGGATGGCATGTTTGCAAAAGTGAACAGCTTTGGCGTGCGGGGCCTGGCAGGCTTCGCCGTCACGGCAGAAGCGGATATCAGCGGCGGATTGCCCCAGCTTTCCATTGTGGGTCTGCCGGACAGCGCGGTCAAGGAGGCGGCGGACCGGGTGCGCAGCGCGGTGAAGAACCTGGGCTTTTCCTGGCCCTCCAGCCGGATCACCGTGAACCTGGCCCCGGCAGACGTGCGCAAAACCGGCCCCCTTTACGACCTGCCGGTATTTCTGGCTCTGCTGTGTGCCGCCGGGCAGCTGCCCGCGCCCGGGGCGCATCAGGCCTTTATCGGGGAACTATCGCTGGACGGCGCGCTGCGGCCGGTGCAGGGCATTCTGCCCATGGCGCTGGCAGCGGCGGAATACGGGGTGACCGAGCTGTTCGTGCCCACCGAAAATGCCGCCGAGGCGGCCACGGCCGAGGGCCTGACGGTTTACGGCGCCGACACCGCCCGTCAGGTAGCGGACCATCTGCGGGGCGAAGCGCAGCTGACCGCCGCGGTCTGCCCACCCTTCTCGGGCCAGGGGCACACCGGAGGGCTGGACTTTTCCGATGTGCGCGGCCAGCTGATGGCCCGGCGCGCGCTGGAGATCGCCGCCGCGGGCGGGCACAACGTGCTGCTCATCGGCCCGCCGGGCACCGGCAAATCCATGCTGGCCCGCCGCCTGCCGGGCATCCTGCCTCCCCTCACCCGCCCCGAGGCGGTGGAGTGCACCAAGATCTATTCGGTGGCCGGTCTGCTGCCCGGAAACAGCGGCCTTTTGACCCAGCGGCCCTTCCGCAGCCCCCACCACAGCGTGAGCGCCCCTGCCCTGGCGGGCGGCGGCGCACAGATCCGCCCCGGCGAGGTGAGCCTTGCCCACAATGGGGTGCTGTTTCTGGATGAGCTTCCGGAATTCCACCGGGATGCCCTGGAGGTGCTGCGCCAGCCCCTGGAGGACGGGGTGGTCACCGTGAGCCGGGCCTCCGGCAGCGCCACCTACCCCAGCCGCTTCATGCTGGTTGCCGCCATGAACCCTTGCAAGTGCGGGTATTTCGGCCACCCCACCCGGCCATGCACCTGCCCGCCCAGCGCGGTGGAGCGGTACCGCCAGCGGATCTCCGGCCCGCTGCTGGACCGGATCGACCTGCACGTGGATGTAAGCCCCGTGGCCTACGACGAACTGAGCGCCGAGGAGCCGGGCGAATGCAGCGCCGCCATTCTGGAGCGGGTGCTGGCCGCCCGTGCAGTGCAGCTGGCCCGGTTCGAGACCACCGGCGTGACCTGCAACGCCCATTTGCCCAGCCGGGCCCTGCGCCAGGTCTGCCGCCTGGACGATGCTGCCGCCGCCACCCTGCGGGCTGCCTTTGACCGGCTGGGGCTTTCCGCCCGGGCCCACGACCGCATTCTGAAAGTGAGCCGCACCATTGCCGATCTTTCCGGCAGCAAAACCATCGGGGCGGCCCACGTGGCCGAGGCGCTGCAATACCGCAGCCTGGACCGGAAATACTGGTACGACAAATAAAGCCGCACCGCATCATTCGCGCCGAAAGGCTCAGGCAAAATAAGGAGAACCCATGAAAAACACTACCCTTTGCTACATTGAACAGAACGGCTGCTACCTGATGCTTCATCGGGTAAAAAAGCACCAGGACCCCAACGCCGGCAAATGGATCGGCGTGGGCGGCAAGTTTGAGGAAAACGAAAGCCCGGACGAATGCCTGGTGCGGGAGGTAAAGGAGGAGACCGGCCTGACCCTCACCCGCTGGCGCTGCCGGGGCATCGTGACCTTTGTATCCGACGAATGGCCCACCGAGTACATGCACCTGTTCACAGCGGACGGCTTTGAGGGCCAGCTCGCCGACTGCGACGAGGGCGAACTGGCCTGGGTGAAAAAGGAGGATGTGCCCGCACTGCGGCTCTGGGAGGGCGACCGGGTCTTTCTGGATCTGCTGACGAAGGAGGAGCCCTTCTTTCTGCTCAAGCTGATCTACCGGGGCGAAGCGCTTGCCGGGGCGGTTCTGAACGGCCGGACGCTGGCGCTGTGACCATTTTTAAAGCAAAACAGGTTGTTGTGTAAGTTATCGAAAACTTTTCCGTATATCCTTTCATTTTTTATTGACTTTTAACACAAAACGTACCATAATGAAGGTAACAGGTCCCCTGCACATTATTTGGAAAGGTGGTTGCTTTCAGTTATGAGCGTTGAGAAAACTTATTTTGATAAAATCGCGGAGTATGGTCAGCTGGTCATCATTTCCGGTCCCAGCGGCGTAGGCAAGAGCACCGTCATCACCAACTACATTGCAGAGCATCCCAATGCCTGCAAATGTGTTTCCGTGACCACCCGGCCCCCCCGGCCGGATGAAGAGGACGGCGAGGACCACTACTTTATGTCTCATCAGGAGTTCGAGCAGCTGATCCGTTCCCAGCAGCTGCTGGAATATGTCTACCGGGGCCAGAACGGCTACGGCACCCCCAAGAACGCAGTGGAAAAGCTGCGCCGGGCGGGCCGCAACGTGATTCTGGATGTGGATGTGGTGGGCGCCACCAAGATCCGCACCCTCTGCCCGGATGCTACCCTGATCTTCATCATGCCTCCCTCCTGGGAGGAGCTGGAGCGCCGCCTGCGCTCGGATGCCACCAAGACCGAGGAGAAGATCCGCTCTGAGCTGGAAACCGCACAGGAAGAGGTTCTGTGCGCCGGTCAGTATGATTACATTCTGATCAATGATACCGTGGAAAAGACCGTGCGCCGCCTGGGCCAGATCATCCACGGCAACCGTTACAGCCGCAACAGCATGCGCGCCTTCCTGGAAAGCTACATCGAGAGCGAGCTGGCACCCCAGTCCGATCTGGCGGACGAGATCCTCTCCATCGGCCGGGACTAAGCTTCTCTGTCATTTCCCGCAACACATAAGAAAGCCCCCGGAGGTTTCCGGGGGCTTTCATTTTTGCTTCAACGCGGCATAAAAATTCCCCGCCGGAAAGAATTTCCGGCGGGGTTCTTGGTTTACTCAGTAATGTATTCCATATCCAGCGCTTCGCCGTTCAGGGTAACCGACTTCACCTGGGAAAGATCCAGGATCTCGTTGAACATGCTGTTTAGTGTCACGCCCTCATCGGAAACCGAGGTACCGGCGGCGGAGGTCTCCACCTGGGTGCCGTCCTGCAGCTGGATGGTGATTTCCGGCATGGGCATCTCGCTGCCCATATCCCACATATCGCCGCTGCCGCGCACGGTAAGCGCCACCGGGGAGATGGTCACGCTCTCCACGCTCCAGCCGCCCAGGTCCAGATTCAGCTTGCTCTGCAGCCGCTCCTTCACCTGCTCCAGCCGGAAGGTGGTGGACCACTCGCCCTGAGTCAGGGACTCATAGGTGGTGCCGCTGTAGACCAGCTCCATGTCGCTCACATCCCGGTCCTCGGGCAAAAAGAGCACATATTCATTGGTGGCGGTATACTGCAGCTCCTGGCTCAGCTCGGTGCGGGGACCGATGTTCAGCTCCAGAACCGGCAGGTCCAGAATCTGACCCGAGGCGTCCTGCAAACGGAAGCCAATGCTGTTCACACCGCCCAGCACACTGTCGGTATTGTACTGAATGTGCAGCTGGTTGCCGATCTTGGCGGCGGCGGCCACACTGGCCCAGTCCACGCCATCGATCTTCAGGCTTTCCGCCCAGGGCTCCAGCACCGGCACCTGGCCGGAATCCTTCAGCTGATCGATCTCCTCCAGGCTGATCACTTCGTTTTCCATATCGCCCGAAGCCGCCATGCTGCCCATGACCAGCCCCTCCTCGGGGGCTGCATATTCCGCAGCCGGACCGCTGGCCAGCAGCTCGCTCACCGTGTAGCCGGTGGACTCATCGCTCACCTGCTGCTCACCGCTGAGCAGCGAGCGGGCGCTCACGGTGATCTTTTCCCCTGCATCGGCGTCGCCGCCCATGCCCTCCAGCCGCAGGATAGCGGTCTCGGTGGTCTCGTCGTAGCTCACCACGTGAGCAAACGCCATGCCCATGTCCTCGCTGATCTTGCAGTCCATCAGGCGTACAGTATCGCTCACGCGGCCCTGCCCGGTGGTATCCTGCAGGCTCAGGAACGCCACGGCCACGCCGCCGTCGTTCACCGCGCCCAGCACCTCCATGCGGATGCCCTGGTCCTCGCTCACCTCATTCACCGGCTGCAGAATGGCAATGGTGTCCTCCGAGAGGCCTTTCAGGCTTTCCCGCAGCTCCGGCGCAGCGGCCAGCGTACCGGCGCTGAGCACCATGACCGCGGCAAAGCTTGCTGCCACCGCCAGCACACGGCGCATCGGGCGGCGGCGCGGCGTTACGGTCAGGCTGGGCCTGCACTGGGCCAGGATAGCATTCTTTTGGGAAGCATCCAGTTGGATGCTTCCCAACTCGCGATCGATCGCGAGGCGGATGGTATCGTCGCAGCGTTTGTCGTCAAAGATCCTCATACGGCCCTCCCTCCAAACGTTTTTTCAGCAGCTCCCGCGCCCGGTGAAGCCGGATGCTCACAGTGGACTGAGGCGCGCCCAGAATGGCGGCGATCTCGCCCACCCGCAGCTGCTGATAATAGTGCAGAAGGATGACCTCGCGGTATTTCGGCTTCAGGGCCATGATCTCCTGGATCAGGCGGCCCTCCTCGGAACGGGGCTCCTGGCCCGCGGGCAGTTCAGGGTACTGGTCCACCAGATTGACCCGCCGCTTCCAGGCACTGCGCAGATAATCCTTGCACACATTCACGGTGATCTTCATCACCCAGGCCTTTTCCGCCGCCGGATCCGGGATGGCGGGCCAGGCCCGATAAATTTTCACAAAGGCGTCCTGCACAGCGTCCTGAGCCAGATGCACATCCCCCAGATACATGCAGCAAAGCCGCAGCATTCCGTTGCCGTATTCGTCCACCAGCCGCTCCATCTGCTGCTGGGTGCATGGGGTCTGCGAGGCCACAAAATCACGCTCCTTCTTGAGCGCCTCCATTCTACAAACGATACCTGCGCCCTGAAATATTTCAAATTTCAAAAAATTCTTGCGATTTTCTTAAGAAAATCGATACCTCTTGGTTACAACTTCGAAACATGCCATAATACACGGCAGCCCCAGCTCTGCACAAAGCAGAGCCGGGGCCTCGATGCCCGGTCTGTCCGGGTATTTATGTTGCTATTATACCAGCTTTTCGCCCTGTTAACAAGCGCAAGATTACAGCAGTACCAGCTTGCCGTCCTGCACGTCCAGCTTTGCGGTGCCGGTGAGGGTGCCTGCCACAAAGCGCTCGGCCAGGGGGTCCTCCACCTGCTTGCGGATCACCCGGCGCAGGTCGCGGGCGCCGAACTTCACGCCGCCGCACTCCTTCACCAGCTGCTCCAGAGCGGCGGGGGTATACTCCAGCGCCAGGCCCTTGTCGGCCATGGGCTGGCGGTACTCGTCCAGCATCAGCCCGGCAATGCGGCACAGGCTCTGCTCGTTCAGCGGCTTGAAGGCCACGATCTCATCCACACGGCCCAGGAACTCCGGCCGCAGGAAATCGCCCAGCGCTTTCATCATCTTGTTCTCGCTGATCTGCTCGGCGCTCTTGTTGAAGCCGGTCTCGCCGGTCTTCTCGGTGCTGCCCGCGTTGCTGGTCATGCAGATGACCGTGTTCTCAAAGTTCACGGTGCGGCCCTGGCTGTCGGTGATGCGGCCCTCGTCCAGGATCTGCAGCAGGATGTTCAGCACATCCGGGTGGGCCTTTTCGATCTCGTCGAAGAGCACCACGCTGTAGGGACGGCGGCGCACCTGCTCGGTGAGCTGGCCCGCCTCGTCGTGGCCCACGTAGCCCGGAGGGGCGCCGATCAGACGGCTGACGGTGTGCTTCTCCATATACTCGCTCATGTCAAAGCGAATCAGCGGGTCCACCGAATCAAACAGCTGGTTGGCCAGCTGCTTGACCAGCTCGGTCTTGCCCACGCCGGTGGGGCCAACAAACAGGAAACTCGCCGGGCGGCGGCGGCCGGACAGGTCTGCCCGGGCTCGCTTCATGGCGCGGGCCACCGCACTCACCGCCTCATCCTGGCCGATGATGTGCTTTTTCAGCTCGGTCTCCAGGTTCACCAGCTTGGCGAACTCACTCTCCTGCACCTTCACGGCGGGGATGCCGGTCCACAGCTCGATGACCTTGGCCACGTCCTCCATCTCCACCTGGATGCCCCCGGCCTTCAGCTCCAGGGCGGGCAGCTCCTCCCGCAGGCGGGCCAGATCGGTCTTGATCTGGGCCAGACGGGCGTAGTATTCCTCGGCCTGGCCTTCGCCCTCGCCGGACTGCTCCGCCGCCAGCTCCTCGGCCTCCAGCTCGGCGATCTTTTTGTGGGTATCGGCCAGCTGGCTGATCTCCGGGTGGCGCAGGTTGCAGCAGGCGCAGGCCTCGTCCAGCAGGTCGATGGCCTTATCCGGCAGGAAACGGTCTGAGATGTAGCGCTCGCTCAGGTTGACCACCGCGGCCACAATGGCCTGGCTGACCTCCACGCTGTGGTGCTTCTCGTAGTATTTCTTGATGCCGCCGATCACCTCGATGGCCTGGGCCAGGCTGGGCTCGCCCACCTTGACCGGCTGGAAGCGGCGCTCCAGCGCCTGGTCCTTCTCGATGTATTTGCGGTACTCGGCAAAGGTGGTGGCGCCGATCACCTGGATCTCGCCGCGGCTGAGGGCGGGCTTCAGAATGTTGCCCGCGTTCATGGCGCCCTCGCTGTCGCCCGCGCCGGTGATGCTGTGGATCTCGTCGATGAACAGGATCACGTTTCCGGCGCTCTTCACCTCGCTGATG
>NZ_JAGHKE010000132.1:0-3622 GCF_017889395.1 Allofournierella sp.
CAAAAAGATGGTCGGCTCTGTCCTCAGCTGGATTCCCCTGCTGGGTTCGCTGGGCATCGCCATCGGCTATGCGGTCATTCTGGGCTGGGTGCTGCGCAGTCTGGCAGGCTCGGTCACCGGCACACTGCTGGGCTCTGATCCGGAGACCTTCTTCCACCAGGCCACCGGCAGCTTCGGCAGTGTGGGCTGGCATGCGGCCATCGTGCTTCTGGTCTCGGTGGTGATGCTGCTGGGCGTGGCCCGGGGCATTGAAAAGGTGAGCAAGGTGCTCATGCCCCTGTTCTTCGTGCTCTTTCTGGCACTGGCTGCCTGGGTGGCCTTCCTGCCCGGCGCGGCCGAGGGCTACCGTTTTCTGTTCGTGCCCAAATGGGAGGCCCTTCTGAATGTGGACACCTGGGTCATGGCCATGGGCCAGGCCTTCTTCTCGCTGTCCATCACCGGGTCCGGCATGATCGTATACGGTGCGTATCTGGGCAAAGATGCGGATATTCCCCAGGCTTCGCTGCGCACCGCCTTCTTCGACACCCTGGCCGCCCTGCTCAGCGGCCTCGCCATCATGCCCGCCGTGTTTGCTTTCGGGGTGGATGTGACCCGCGGCCCCTCGCTCATGTTCATCGCCCTGCCCACCGTGTTCCAGCGCATGCCGCTGGGCCGGGTGTTCGCGGTGTTCTTCTTCGTGTCGGTGGCTTTTGCGGGCATCACCTCGCTGATCAATATGTTTGAGGCCGTGATCGAAAGCTGGCAGAACCGCTTCAAGCTGGACCGCCGCATCGCGGTGGCCCTGTGCGGCGGCCTCACCTTCGGTGTGGGCGTTTTCCTGGAGGCTGAGCCGGTGGTGGGCAGCTGGCTGGACTTTGTGACCATCGTGATCGTGCCCATCGGTGCGGTGCTGGGTGCCATCTCCATCTATTACGTGCTGGGCTGGCCCCGCATCCGTCAGGAGCTGGAGACCGGCCGTGACAAGCCGCTGCCCGAGCTCTTCGGCCGGGTGGCAAAATACGTGTATGTTCCGCTCACCGTGCTGGTGCTGCTGCTGGGCTTTGTGTACGGCGGCATCGGCTGATGCAAACCAAACGAAAGGGGATCGCCAACCATGAAACTGCTTTTCAAACAGCGTCTGTTCTCCTGGCTGGACAGCTACGATATTTACAACGAACACGGCGAGACCGCCTTCACCGTGGAGGGCAAGCTGGCCTGGGGCCATAAGCTGGAAATTCTGGACCCGGCCGGCCGTCATCTGGGCACCGTAAAAGAGGAGGTACTCACCTTCCTGCCCCGGTTTGCGCTGTATCTGGGTGAGGAGTACATCGGCCAGATCAAAAAGGAGTTCACCTTTTTCAAGCCCAGCTTCACGCTGGACTGCCGGGACTGGCAGGTGAGCGGCGACTGGCTGGAATGGGACTATCAGGTGACCGACAGCCAGGGCCGTACCGTGATGACCGCCAGCAAGGAGCTGTTCAACTGGACCGACACCTATGTGATGGACATTGCGCGGGATGAGGATGCCCTGCTCTGTCTGATGATCGTGCTGGCCATCGACGCAGCCAAGTGCTCCGGGGGGAATTGATGCCATGAAAAACACCTGTTCCTGCCGCAAAAAGGGCTGCGGCGGCTGCCCGCTGCTTGCTTTGCCCTACCCGGAGCAGCTGGCCCAGAAGCAGAAGGATGTGGAAAAGCTGCTGGGCAAGTTCGGCCCGGTACAGCCCATTCTGGGCATGGAGGACCCCTGGCACTACCGGAACAAAGCGGTGTCCACCTTCTGTGCCGGACCGGGACGCAGCCTGCAAAGCGGTATCTACGCCCAGGGTACCCACCGGGTGATCCCGGTGGAGGAATGCCTGCTGCACAACCCCGCTCTGGATGAGGCCATCGCAGCGGTGCGCACTGCCGCGGCCGCCTGCCGTTATGAACCCTTCAACGAGGACCGGCGCACCGGTCTGATCCGCCACGTGCTGGTGCGCCACAGCCGGGCCACCGGTCAGGTGCTGGTCTGCCTGGTCACCGCCCAGGCGGCCCTGCCCGGCTCCAAGGCTTTTGTGACAAAGCTGCGCCAGCTGTGCCCGGCGGTGAGCACTGTAGTCCAGAACATCAATCCCCGTCATTCCAGCGCAGTGCTGGGCAGCGCCGAAAAGCTGCTGTACGGCAAGGGGTACATTGAGGACACCCTGTGCGGAGTAAAATTCCGGCTTTCTGCCGCAAGCTTTTATCAGGTAAACCCGGTGCAGACCGAACGGCTGTACCAGACTGCCATCGAAGCCGCCGGGCTGGACGGCAGTCAGACCGTGCTGGACGCTTACTGCGGCGTGGGTACCATCGGCCTGGCCAGTGCGGCCAAAGCAAAATCGGTGCTGGGCGTGGAGCTGAACCGCAGCGCGGTGAACTGCGCCATCCAGAACGCCAAAGCCAACGGCATTGCCAACGCCTGTTTCCTCTGCGCGGACGCCACCAGCGCCATCCAGCGCATGGCCCAGCAGGACGAGCGTGTGGATGTGGTCTTCCTGGACCCGCCCCGAGCAGGCAGCACCCCGGAATTTCTGCAGGCGGTCTGCCAGCTGAATCCGAAGCGGGTGGTGTACATCTCCTGCAATCCCGAGACCCAGCGCCGGGACCTGGACTATCTGACCGCCCGGGGCTGGAAGGCAAGCTTCATCCAGCCGGTAGACCTGTTCCCCCACACCGAGCATGTGGAGACGGTTGTTCTTTTGTCCAAATAACAAGTCATCGCAATCCACACAAAAAGCCCGAATCCGTTTTGAGTCGGATTCGGGCTTTTTTCGTTTCAGATATTCTTTTCAGGATATGGGCAATCCCATTCCCAGCTGTACGCCCCAGCGGAATGCAAAGGCTGTGCTGGTGAAAAACAAGGTCAGCAATCCACAGCCAAACAACAATCCGGTAACGAACCGGCGGCCATTCGTGCTTTCATAGCTGCTCAGCGCCTGAATGCCGCCATCCAGAACCATAGGGATCATGGAAGCAGCCGCCCAGGCCACACTCAAATGAAAAAACGGATAACACAGAGCCGCAGCCAGGATTCCCACCAGTTCGCCGGTACAGCGGGCGCAAACCGGGAATCGCCGTCCGCGATAGTGGAACGACCGGTCATCCCTGCAATGGCAGCCGCAGAAACGGGGCAGCCAGACATAAAGCCAGGAGATCATCCCATCATGGCCATGCCTACACCGGCAGCGACCACAACCACATAGTAAATCACAATGCAGATCACACCAACCAGCGCACCGATACCAGCCTTCTTCGCCGTATTGGGCTTCTGGTCCTTCCAGACCAGGAACAGAATCAGACCAACCAGAGGAATGCAGCAACCCAGAATGGCCCAACCGATGCTTCCGCTGTCTACCACAGTCGGCTTATCCTGCTGGGGCACACCGCATGCCGGGCATACCACAGCCTTATCATCGATTTGTGTTCCGCAGTTTTTACAATATGCCATAGCTTAATTCCTCCTTCATGTCCACCAGCCTGAGCCCATGGACTTTGTTTGAGTAAAGCATATCATATTTTGTAAAAACCTGCAATAACTTTTTCACATATAAAAACCATCCCCAGCATTTCGCCTTATTTGCTTCCGTTTTTCTGCATCATCCGGAAGCTTTCGTTTCCT
>NZ_JAGHKE010000133.1:0-3622 GCF_017889395.1 Allofournierella sp.
GACTGACGCGGTGCCGGTGATGCTGAGGGCCAGTGCCGGAAGGATCGCATGGCGCAGACGATCCGCCAGTGTGACAGCGGTGGCTTCCAGCCCGATGGGCACACTGAGACCCACCGGCAAAAGCTTGAGCCAGACGCCGAAGATCATCAATAAAAGCAGCGCCACCCAGAAGGCGGGGGTGCTGGCAATGAGCATGGACCAGCCCCGAATCAGCTTATCCGGCCAGCGGCCCTGGGTGGCCCCGGCCAGCACGCCCAGACCGAAGCCCAGCAGACCGGAGATCACCCATGCCAGCACCAGCAGCCAGATGGAATTCGCCAGCTTCGCGCCAATCACCGTGAGCACCGGCTGGCGATAGAGCAGCGAAACGCCGAAGTCTCCCTGCAGCATACCGCCCACCCAGGCCGCAAACCGTTCCAGGGGCGGGGTGTCCACGCCCCAGTATGCCTGAAGGCGCTGGATTTGCTCCGCGCTCATGCTGCCCATCGCCGCCTGGCCCACATTCTGCTGCAGCGGGTCGATGGGAGACAGACTCAGCAGCACAAAGGCTGCCAGGCTGGCGCAGAAGATCAGCAGCAGCATCCGGATCAGCTGCCTGACCGCCATGCGGGCCATTCGTTTTGCCATAAAAACTTCTTCTCCTTTTTCCTAACGGGCAGCCGCACTGCCCCGTTCAAAGCAATGCGGCCGCTTTGTCTTCGGTCAGGCCTGGTTCCAGGTCCACTGGTCCACGTTGTTCACCAGCGACCAGCCGTGGCCATGGGGGTGCAGCTTCTGCTGGGCCACTTCCAGATTCTGATTTACCCAGTACAGATGATCCACATTCACCATCCAGACCCAGGGCACGTCGTTCACGATCTCCTCCGACTGGGCCTGCTGCCACAGCGCGTAGGACTCTTCCAGATCGCTGCTGGCCAGCGCCTGGTCCATCAGCTCATCCACCCGGGCATTGGCATAGGGGGAATACCGAGCCAGCTCGCCCACCGTGTGGTAGATGTTGTACATTTCCATGGGGCTGTGGGTTCCCCAGCCCCAGACCAGCGGAGTGTTCTGGGCCCGGTCATAGGCGGCATCCCAGCCCACGCCCTCGGTGCTGGTCTGGATGCCCAGCTCCGCCAGCTGGTTGGCCATGTCGGCCGCAAGTGCCTGACGGGTGGAGTCGCCCATGGGGTACAGCAGGTTCAGACTGGCGGTCTGGCCGTCCTTCTCCCGCACGCCGTCACTGTTCAAGGTCCAGCCCGCTTCCTCCAGCAGGGCGGCAGCCTTCTGAGGATCGTAGGTCACCTCATCCGCCTCAGAATACCAGGGCATGCCGTCGCACACACTGTAGGCCGGGGTACCGTAGCCGTTGAGCACGTTATCGATCATTTCCTGCCGGTCAAAGCCGATGTTGATGGCCTGACGCACCCGTACATCCGCGGTGAAATCGTTGCCGATGCCGTTTTCTTCCTCCACTGCAGGCAGGTTAATGCCCCGGTTGTCCACGGTCTTCACGGCCATCAATTCAAAGCCGTCAATGGTCTGGTCCGTATAGGAAGCGGCGGTGTAGGCCACATCCACCTGACCGGCCTTGGCAGCAGCAAAGGCAGCATCCTCGCTCATGAAGAGGATGACAACCTTTTTCATCTTTACTTCCTCACCGTAATAATCCGGGTTGGCTTCCAGGATCACCTGCTGGCCCTTATCCCACTGCTTGAGAATATAGCGGCCGGAACCAACGGGATTCTGGCCATAATCCGGGCCATAAGCGTGCTCAGGAACAATGCCTACCACCGCCATGGAATAGGGCCAGGTGGAATAGGGCCGGTTCATGTGAAACACCACTGTGGTGTCATCCACTGCCTCAGCGCTGTCCAGCATGGTGAAATCGTTCACCGTGCTCTCTGCCTTTACTGTATTATAAGTAAAGGCCACATCCGACGCGGTGAGGGGCTCGCCGTCGGTGAACTTCACGTCATCCCGGATGGTGACCGTCCAGGTCAGGCCATCCTCGCTGACCTGCATGTCAGTGGCCAGGTCATAGCCAATGCTCATATCCGCATTGGTGACCACCAGTGTGCTCTGGATCAGCGGCTCATGTACATGCTCGCCCGCACCCCAACCATACGCCGGGTCAAAGCCGGATGCCGGTTCGGATTCCACATTCATTGCCACCACCACAGTGTCGGTCTGCTGCTGGCTGGCGGTGCTGGCCGCAGCTGTGGACTGGCTGGCCGTCTGGCCGCAGCCCGCGGCACCAATCGCCAGGCACAGGGCCATGACCGCTGCAAGGATTTTCGTTTTTTTCATGCTCGTCTTTCCTTTCCTTCGCTGAATTTGCCGCGCAGACGCACCCCGGATGGGCACAAAAAAAACCACGCAGGCAAAGAGCCCCGGCCATAACGTGCCGAAGCATCATGCCTTCGTGGCATTCAATTCGCTGTTGCAGAATTTCTCGCTTCTCCTTCGTGAAGAAGCAACAAAAATATATTAACATAAATTCGTGTGTATGTAAAGATACACGGAAGAAAAAGACGGCGGGCGCACCGCATATACGATACGCCCGCCGGTTACTTTTGTTATTTACGCTTTTCCCCTCTCCATTTGGTCATTCAACCGACTGATCAAACTGCAGATTGTCGAAGCTGGTCAGCTCCTGAGCCTGGCTGGTGCGGGGATAATACTCCACCTTTACCTGGTCTCCCGGCTGGGTAATGGCCAGCTCAGCGGACAAACTACCCTGCACGCTGAACAGCAGCTCGGGATGCTCGTTCAGCACCAGATAATAGGTGGAGCCGCTGCTGTTGTACTCGCTGCCGATGCGCTGCACGGTACCGGTCAGGCTGGTAAGCTCGCTGTTCACGTTGCCCACCATGGTGCTGCCGCCCGCACGCAGTGCCTTTTCGTAGCTCAGGCGTGCCTCGTCGATGGTATCGCCCACGCCCACGGTCTGGTAGTCCTCCACCGACACATACGCGTACTTTTTAATCAGGCCCTCGTTGTCCTTCAGGGTCATGAAGTAGGTGGGCCGGCTGTTCAGATTGACGATCAGCGGGAAGGCCGCCTGGTAGCCGTACTGCTGCACCTCGCCCTGGGCCGACTGCTGGGCCGCGGTCTCGGTGGCACCGCTGATGCGGTACAGGTGGGGTTCCTTGGTGACCATGTCCACCATCACAAAGCCGATGGCGCTCTCGTCGCCGCCCACGCTGGTCAGGCCGGTGAACAGATAGCAGCTGCCGTCGTTGTAGATCAGGGTCTCGCCGGGGCTGGTGCGGTATTTGTCCTTGTCGCTGAAGTTCAGATAACCGTGTACGTACTCGCCCTTGTTGTTCAGCTGGGTTACGATGAAGTCCTCCGGCTGAACACGGTCCACCCAGTCGGGCAGCTCTTCAATGCTGTAACGCTGGCTCTCGCCGGTGGAGCAGTTGAGCACCACCGCGCCGGTGGCCTCCGGCAGCGAGAAGCCCCGCAGGTATTTATAGGTAGTAATGACCCAATAGGGCTGGCCGGAATCGTCCAGCTCAAAGCTGTAGTCGGTCAGGCCGGTGAAGGGCGCGGCGGTAAAGCGGGCATAGAACAAAAGATTCTGCCACAGATATGCACCCGGCTGGTATTTAATGGTGTAGCCGTCCACATACTGCAC
>NZ_JAGHKE010000134.1:0-3599 GCF_017889395.1 Allofournierella sp.
TTACCCCACCCAGGGCAAGGCGCCTTTTACTACCAGCCGCATGGTGGATTCGGCCCGCAACGCCCAGGGCACCATGGTGGGCCGGATGGTGGGCCGCAGTGTGGATAAGCAGGAGCTGGGCTGGCAGACCATCAGCCCCGAGCTGTGGTGGGAGATGAACCGCTGGTTCGAGGAGGGGCACTTCACTTTTTATTGCCACTATTTCAGCCATAACCTGGGCCGGTGGGAAACGCGGATGTTTTACCTCAGCGATGTGACCTGCAGCCCGGTGAATGTGGACGCGGCCACCGGAATGCCGGAATACTACGAGGATGCCAGCTTCAGCGTGGTGGATTGCGGGGTGATCTGATGCAAAAGGTGAGCGATGCCTACCGGCAGGAGATGACAAAGCCGGTGCTGGGCGCGGCAAAGCTGGCCGTGACCCTGAGCGTGGTGGACGAGGATGCAGCCCCCGGCGCGGCGGACAAAAGCGAGCATCAGGCCTACTGGTCCAGTGTGGAAAGCGCCCTCACCCAGGACGGCGCGCAAAAGCGCAGCTACGCCACCTTCGAGCCGGGGCGCTGGAAGGCGGACGGCAGTTTGCGCATTGCGGACGAGCCCGGCGGCGCACTGCTGACCGAGGGCTATGTGAGCGAGGCGATGAGCGGGGCGGACGGCCGGTTTGCGGCTCCGCCGGTGCTGGCGCTGGAATTTGAAACGCCGGTGAGCGTTCCGGCGCTGAGCTTCCGGTTTGACCAGGTGGCGGAGGAATGGTGCACCGCGCTGACCGTGACCGCCTGGAAGGGGGAAGTGCAGCTGGTGCAGCGGCAGGTGCAGCCCACGGCGGTGGAGCACCGGGAGACGGTGCAGATCGACCGGTTCGACCGGCTGGAGATCCGCTTCGAGGCCACCAGCCAGCCCTTTCGCCGGGCGCGGCTGACCCGGCTGATGTTCGGCATGGAGCTGGTGTTCGGTCAGGCCGAGCTGACCGAAGCGGCCCAGACCATGGAGGTGGACCCCATCGGCCGCAGGCTGCCCACCGGGGAGTTCAGCTTCTCGGCGGTGAACGTGAACCTGCTCACCGGAAGCCAGAACGGCCTCTATGACCCGGACAACCCCCAGGGCATCTGGAAGTATTTTGAGCAGCGCAACCCCATCACGGTGCGCTACGGCCAGCAGCTCACCGGCGGTATGCACTGGGGCGACGCGGCGGCCATGGAATGGGATGACCTGCTCCCCACTGGCTGGCGGGAGCTGTACCAGGGCGGCTTTGTGGAATGGATGCCCGGCGGGCGGTTTTATCTGACCGGCCAGCCCACGGTGGAGGGGCTGTATGCAAAATTCTCCGCCACCGACGCGCTGAGCCTTCTGGACGGCACCTATTACAAGGGCGTGTGGGACGGCGCGCCCCACAGCCTGTGGGAGCTGGCCACCGCGGTGCTGGAGGACGCGGACCTGCCCCGCCGCAGGCAGGACGAGCAGCCCTGGGCCCTGTGGGAGGGCCTGAAGCAGATCACCACCACCGCGCCGCTGCCGGCAAAGCAGCACCGGGAATGCCTGCAGCTGATCGCTCACGCGGCCTGCTGCCTTTTGTATGCCGACCGGGAGGGCGTGATCCGCATCCAGCCGGATGAAAGCATCCAGAGCGGGGTGAGCATCGGGCTTTCGGACATGCTGGAAAGCGCACCCAAGGTGGAAAAGACCGCGAGCCTGTTGCGGGTGGAATGCCCGGCCACCGTGTACACCCCGGCGGAAAAGGAGAGCCAGCTGCACAAGGGAACCTACCAGGTAGACGGCCAGCTGACGCTGCACCTGACCTGGAACCAGGCGGCGGGCATCCGGGTGGAATGTGAGGGCGCACAGGTGACAAGCCAGGCACTGTATGCCGCCGCGGGCGACCTGGTGCTGGAGGGCAGCGGCACGGCCACCCTGATCGTGAGCGGCAAAAAGCTGGAGACCAGCTGCCAGAACGCGGTGGCCCCGGTGCCCGACGCGGACGAAAACGGCACCGCGGAAACGCTGGACAATCCGCTCATCACCGAGCTGGACCGGGCGCTGGCGGTGGCAGCCTGGGTGCGGGAGCATCTTTTGCGCCGCAGCACCTACACCTGCTCCACCCGGGGCAACCCGGAGCTGGACCCCGCCGACCGGGTCCTGCTGGACACCCAATGGGAAACGGCCGCCCCGGCCCAGGTGCTGAAAAATCAGCTCACCTACACCGGCGGCGGATTGAAGGGAGAAATGATCTTGAAACGGAGGAACGAAGCATGAGAAAAAGCCAGAATTATCAGCTGCGCCTGCCGGAGCGGCTGGCGGAACGAAACGACCCGGCGGACATCGACGATCTGACCTACGACATGGAGGTCATTGACCGGGAGCTGAAAAAGCAGGCAAACAAGGATGCCGAGCTGGACGATCTGAAGGCCAGCCGAACCGAGCTGAACGCCCACGCCGCGGCCTCGGTGCTGGCCCACCCGGACGGCAGCGTGACCGATGAAAAAATCGGTCTGCGCACCGTGGGCGGGGTGAGCAACAAGCTGCAGGCGCTGCTGACCCTGATCGGCCAGCAGATCGCCGGGGTGAAGGGCGCGGATGCCTGGAACGACAGCCCGGCCATTACCCTGGCGGCGGCAAAGCAGACGCTGGACGCGCACAAGGCCGCGGCCGACGGCCTGCGGGAGGATTTTGATGCCCACGCGGCCAGCAAGGCCAATCCCCACGCGGTGACCAAGGCGCAGGTGGGGCTTGGCAACGTGCCCAACCTGACCACCAACGACCAGACGCCCACCTACACCGAGGCCGCCAGCCTGGAGCTGCTGGCCAGCGGTGAGAAGCTGACCACCGCCTTCGGCAAGCTGGCAAAGGCACTGCGCAGCCTGAGCGGGCATCTTCTGGCGCTGGATAACCCCCACGGGGTGACCAAGAGCCAGGTGGGTCTGGGCAATGTGACCAACGACGCCCAGGTCAAGCGCAGCGAGATGGGCAAGGCCGGGGGCGTGGCCACCCTGGACTCCGGCGGCAAGGTGCCCGCCAGCCAGCTGCCCAGCTTTGTGGACGATGTGCTGGAATACGCCGGCAAGAGCGCCTTCCCGGCCACCGGTGAGGCGGGCAAGATCTATGTGGCGCTGGATACCAATCTCACCTGGCGCTGGAGCGGCACCGCCTATGTGGAGATCAGCAAGAGCCTGGCCCTGGGCGAAACCGCCTCCACCGCCTATGCGGGCGACAAGGGCAGGGCGCTGGCGGAGGGTCTGTCCGCCACCAAAGCAACCGTGTCTGCCAACACCGCCGCCCGCCACAGCCACACCAACAAAACCGTGCTGGACAAGATCACCGATGCCATGCTCACCGCCTGGAACGGAGCGATCAAGACCCTGCGCATCGGCAGTGTGACCAGCGGCAGTACCGCTTCGGCCAGCATCGCTCAGAGCGGCAGCGAGGGCGTGCTGAATCTGGTGCTGCCCAAGGGCGACAAGGGTGAAAAAGGCGACAAGGGCGACCCCGGGCAGGACGGCCGGGACGGCGCCACTGGTCCCACCGGACCCCAGGGGCCTCAAGGCGCTACCGGCCCCACCGGCCCGGCAGGCCCCAACCTGGTGAGCAAGAACACCCAGGTGAGC
>NZ_JAGHKE010000135.1:0-3561 GCF_017889395.1 Allofournierella sp.
GACCGCATCTACCGGGAGAACAAGCACGGCGAGCCCTACTTCTGGCCCAACGAAGAGGGCGGCTATCTGAACATGGACTACTTCGGCGGCGACTTTGCGGGCATCATGGAAAAGCTGCCCTATTTGAAGGAGCTGGGGGTCAGCTGGATCTATCTGAACCCCATCTTCGAGGCCCATTCCAACCACCGCTACAACACCGCTGACTACCTGAATCCGGACCCGCTGCTGGGCACCAAAGAAGAGTTCAGCCAGCTGTGCGCCGCGGCCCGCCGCCAGGGCATCCGCATCATTCTGGACGGCGTGTTCAGCCACACCGGCTCGGACTCCATCTACTTCAACCGGGAGGGCCGCTACGGCCCGGGCGGTGCCTACCACGACCCCCAGAGCCCCTATCGCAGCTGGTACGATTTCAGCCCCAACTATGCCTGCGGCTACCGCAGCTGGTGGGGCTTCGAGAGCCTGCCCGAGGTGCAGGAGAGCGACCCGGCCTACCGCCAGTTTATCTGCGGCAAGGGCGGCGTGATCGACACCTGGCTGAGCCTGGGCGCGTCCGGCTTCCGGCTGGATGTGGCGGACGAATTGCCGGATGATTTCATCGAGGAGATCCGCAAGGCGGTGAAGGCCCACGGGCCGGACTGCTACCTGCTGGGCGAGGTTTGGGAGGACGCCACCACCAAGGAGGCCTACGGCGTGCGCCGGACCTATCTTTTGGGCAACGGGCTGGACGCGGTGATGAACTACCCCTTCCGCAACGCGGTGCTGGGCTTTTTGAAGGGCCGCAGCGCGGCGGACACCGCCGAGGACATCATGGCCATCTGCGAGCATTACCCGGCTCCGGCGCTGCACTGCCTGATGAACTTCATGAGCACCCACGACACCGAGCGGGCGCTCACCGCCATTGCGGACGAACCCTCGGACGGCAAGGACCGGTACTGGCAGAGCGGCCGCACCCTGCCCCGGGACCGGTACGACCACGGCGTGCGGCTGCTGCGGCTGGCCTACGCCATGATCTTTACGCTGCCCGGCGTGCCCAGCATCTATTACGGCGACGAGATCGCCATGCAGGGCTACCGGGACCCCTTCAACCGGGCCTACTTTAACTGGGAATCCACCGAGAGCCGGGTGCGCCCGGTGCTGCGCCAGCTGGCCCACCTGCGCCGGGAGTGCGACGCCTTCGCCGAGGGCGACATGCAGATCATCAAGGCGGAGGGCGATGTGCTGCACTACCGCCGCACCGGCTGTGCCCAGATGGCGGAGATCATCGTGAACCGGTCCTCCCGGCTGATCGTGGAGGAGGCCTTCGGCAAGCACACCGAGGTGAACCCCTACGGCTTCACCATCCTGGTGGAGGATGTGCCCCCGCCCCCGGCCCCCGTGCTGGAAAAGCAATCCATGGAAGAGCCGGGTCTCACCCCGCCCGCAAAGGCGGCGAAACCGGCCAAAGCTCCTGCCCAGGCAAAGGCGGAATCCAAGCCCGAAGCCAAAGCCGAAAAAGCCCCCAAAGCGGAAGTCAAGGCCGAACCCAAGGCGAACAAATAAGCAAAACAAAAAGCCAGAGCAAAACGCTCTGGCTTTTTGTTTGACGCAAAACGATTACTGCTTCTGGGCGGCCACCAGCAGCATCATGGGGCGGCGCAGCTCGTCCCGCATGCCGGGCAGGTCCAGCATGTCCTCCGGGGGCTGGGGCTCCACCACATGGCGCAGCGCAAAACCGCTTTGCAGCAGCGTTTCCAGGTAGGTGGTGAGGGTGCGGTGATATTTGGTCACCGTCTCGCCCAGGAACACCGCCTGCCGCTGGCCCTCGAAGCTGTAGCGGTCCACCGGGAAGTGCAGGATCTCCCCGTCCGGGCCATAGTACCAGTCCTGGCTGCCGTAAGCGGTGAAGACCGGGTGCTCCACCGAAAAGACGAACGCTCCGCCCGGCGTGAGCCATTCATGAATGTGCTCCACCAGCGGCGCGAAGTCCCGCACGTAGTGGAAGGCCAGCGAGCTGAGCACCACCTCAAAGCTGCCCGGGGCAAAGGCCAGGTCCTCCATGGCGGCGCGGCGGTACTGGATGACCGCCCCGCTGTTCTTTTCGCGGGCTGTGGCCAGCATCTTCTCGGAAAGGTCCACCCCCAGCACCGCGGCCGCGCCCTGCCGGGCCGCATAGGCGCAGTGCCAGCCATAGCCGCAGCCCAGGTCCAGCACCCGCCTGCCCGCAAACTCCGGCAGCAGCTTTTCCAGCTCGTGCCATTCGCCCGCACCTGCCAGGCCCTTTTGCGAGCGGGCCATCTGGCTGTACTTTTCAAAAAACTTCGGATCGTCGTATTTGTTCTGTTTCATTGTTTGTTCCTCCCATGTAAGGCTTCCGTGTGTTCGGTCTGCTCACATGGGTTCATGCAATTTTCTGCGCAAGGATACCGCCGCGCATCCCATCACTTCCTTTTTCGGCTTTGCCCCCATTATACCACCTCTTCCCCACCGCGAAAAGCCCGGATTTTTCCGCCATTTGACCCTTGAAAAGCCCGGATTTTTTTGCATTTTGACCCTGGAAAGCCCGGCCCGACCCGTGCTACCATATAAACTGAAAAGATCAGGCGGAGCCGGTGCGGGCCCCGCCTTTTTTGCAAACCGTCATCCGGTGCGCCTTGGGCAAACACAGGCGCGCCGGGGGCGGTTTTTGTTTTCCCGGTCTATTTTCAAAAAAGGAGGGTCACACATGCGTTATTCCTTTGATACCGAAGCCGCCGCCCGCTACGGCGTGGAGGAAGCCATTCTTTTGGATCACATCCGGTTCTGGTGCGAGAAAAATCAGTCGAACCCGGACTGCCAGAAAGAAGGCCGCTGCTGGATGTACGCCAGCGCCACCCGGCTGGCGGAACATTTTTCCTTCTGGAGCGTGCCTCAGATCCGCCGCCTGCTGAAAAGTCTTGTCCGGCAGGGCGCACTTATAGAGGGCCGCTTCGGCCGGTTTGCCTTTGACCGCACGTTGTGGTATGCAGTCAGCGAATCCGTTCTTTCCATGTTTCAAAATCGTCACTTGCAACAAACGAATCCGCAACATTCAAGTGATGAATCCGAAAGAGCTATAAAAGATACCCAAAAAGATATCCAAGAAGATACCCAACACACATACACCGCCTGCGGCGGACGTGCGTCTTCCCCCTCCTCTGAGAACACACCGAAGACTGAACCCAAGTCCGAACAGCTCTCGGCCGATACGCCAGCCGGCTTTGAGCGGTTCTGGCAGGCCTATCCCCGCAAGGCGGACAAGCGGGCGGCTCTTTTGGCCTGGAAGGCCCTGCGGCCGGACACAGCCCTTGTAAACACCATGCTGGCCGCTTTGACCACCCAATCCGAAAGCGCCCCCTGGAAGGAGGCAGGCGGGCGGTATATCCCCCACCCGGCCCGCTGGCTGACCCACCGCCGCTGGGAGGATGCGGCCCCCACCGCCCAGGCGCAGAAGTACCACATGCCCGCCTGGCTCCAGCAGACCAGCCGCCCCTTTGACCCAGCCACCGCCGTGGACTTTCTGGCCCCGCGCCGCCCCCGCCGCCTCAAGCGGCCGGAGGACTGACC
>NZ_JAGHKE010000016.1:0-36627 GCF_017889395.1 Allofournierella sp.
CAAATGCAGTGCTGAACCTGGTGTTTTTGCTCTGGTCTCTGGCCTGCGTGCTGCCGCTGGCACTGGTGGTCGTTGTGTCCTTCAGCAGCGAACAAAGCATCTTCCAGAATGGCTACAGCTTTTTCCCCAGTGAATGGAGTCTGGATGCCTACCGCTTTTTCTTTAAACTGGGCGATCAGTTGATCCGCTCCTACGGCATCACCATATTTGTGACCGTGGCAGGCACCCTGTTCAGCCTGACGATCACCGCCATGTTCGCCTATGTGCTCAGCCGCAGCGACTATGCCTACAACCGGGTATTCACGCTGCTCATGCTCTTCACCATGCTGTTTAACGGCGGCATCGTGGCCACCTACATGGTGAACACCCAGATGCTGGGTCTGGGCAACAGCGTGTGGGCACTGATCCTTCCCATGTCGCTGAATGCCTTCTATGTGATTGTGCTCCGCACCTTCTATAAAAGCATCCCGCTGGAAATCATCGAAGCCGCCCGCATCGACGGTGCCGGTGAATTCAAAACCTTCTTTAGCATCGTGCTGCCCCTTTCCAAGCCCGGTCTTGCCACCATCGGCATGTTCACCACCATCGCCTACTGGAACGACTGGTTCCTCGGCATGCTGTACATCGTGGACCAGAAAAAGTACCCGGTGCAGACCCTGCTGTGGAGCATGCAGAACAGCCTGGAATTCATGAAGCAGTCCTCGGCCAACGCTTTGGAATATGCCGAAATGGCAGCCAATGCTCCCACCGACAGCGGCCGTATGGCACTCACCGTTCTGGTGGTGCTGCCCATCCTGCTGGCCTACCCCTTCTTCCAGAAGTACTTCGTAAAGGGTCTGACCGTGGGCGGCGTAAAAGGCTGACCGCATCGCAATAAAATATGGAACGACCGCGTTTTCCAAGCAGGAAAATGCGTTGATAGAATCAATTTTCAAGGAGGAACATTATGAAAAACATCTCCAAGCGCGCTGCGGCGCTGGCCATGACCGCAGCCATGACTGCCGGCCTTCTGACCGGCTGTGGCGGCGCAGGCTCCGCTTCCGGCAGCGCGGCTTCCGGCGGCGACGACGTGACCACCCTGACCTGGTACATGTCCATCAACCCCGTTGCGGCAGATACCGAAAAGGTGATCGCCAAGCTGAATGAGTACACCCGCGAGAAGATCGGCGTGGAGATCGACTACAAGGTCATCGCCAACCCGGACTACAAGGAGAAGATGCCCAACCTGATCAACGCAGGTGAGTACTTCGACATCTGCTTCACCTCCAACTGGACCACCGACTACCTGCAGTTTACCGGCAAGGATGCCTTCCTGGACATCACCGAGCTGCTGCCCCAGTACGCCAAGGAGACCTACGACTTCATTCCCGAAGCGGTTTGGGATGCCGTTAAGGTAAACGGTTCCATCTACGGCGTGCCCTCCTACAAGGAGATGGGCTGGCAGGGTGGTATCGTGTACAACAGCGATATGGCCGAGGCCTATGGCATCGACATGAGCGCCGTCAAGACCCTGGAGGACTACACCAAGGTGCTGGAGGTCGTGGCCGAGAAGTCCAAGGCCGAAGGCAAGAACGTGGTGGGCGTTTCCGGCCTGACCAACGCCTGGCCCATGGCTGCCCCCTACGAGTCTCTGACCGGCAACCCCAAGCTGCCTGCCGCTGCTGCTGTGCCTGAGTTCGGCAACTTCCAGGATGTGGCCAGCCAGACCGTATTCAACCAGTACGCCAGCGAAGAGTACATGAACTACTGCCAGACCGTTCGCGGCTGGAACAAGGCCGGCTACCTGGGCGGTGACCCCGTGAACTACGACAGCGACATCGCCAACCGTGACAACGACTTCAACAACGGCGCACTGTTCTCCTACTTCATCCAGTATGCTCCCGGCACCTCCGAGTCCATGAGCGCTTCCAGCGGCCACGGCGTTGGTTTTGTTGCCCTGATGGACCCCCTGTTCGAGACCCGCAGCGCCATGGGCGGCCTGCTGGCCATCTCTTCCGCCAGTGAGCATCCCGACAAGGCTCTGGAGTTCATCAACCTGCTGAATACCGATGAATACGTGGGCACCCTGATCCGCCACGGCATCGAGGGCGAGCACTACACCGCAGTGGGCGACAAGCAGGTGGACAAGACCATGGGCGGCACCCTGACCGAAAACGGCTACGACTACACCTACGGCTGGCAGTTCGGCACTCCCTTCAACCAGAAGTGGGATATCAGCTACCCCGATAACATCGAGCAGCTGTTCCAGGACTACAACAACTCCGCTCTGATCTCTCCCAACAACGGCTTCACCTTTGATGCAGTGCCTGTGGAAACTCAGGTTGCGGCCCTCACCAACGTGATCGCCGAGTACACCCCCTCTCTGGAGACCGGCTCTGTGGACCCCGCTGAGTACATTCCCAAGTTCCTGGAGGCCATGCAGGCCAACGGTGTGGACGATCTGATGAAAGAGGTCGAGAACCAGCTGACCACCTTCAAGTCCGCAAAATAAACATGTTTGCATCCGGGCTGGCGAGGCACAGCCGAGCCAGCGCACGCAGAAAAAAGGCCGGCAGCCCCGAAGCGGGGCTGCCGGCTTCTTTTTGAAATGAGGCAGAATTTCATGAAAAAAAGACCCAATCTTCTGTTTATTCTCACCGACGACCAGGGCGCCTGGGCCATGCACTGCGCAGGCAATGCGGACATCCAGACCCCCAATCTGGACCGGTTGGCCGCACAGGGCACCCGGTTCGATAACTTCTTCTGCGCCTCCCCGGTGTGCAGCCCGGCCCGCGCTTCCATCCTCACCGGCCGCATTCCTTCCCAGCACGGCGTGCACGACTGGATTCGCAGCGGCAGCCTGGATAAAAAGACCCTGGGGGAACATGCGGACCATCCCTATTTTGCCAGCGAGGATGTGCCCATTCAGTATCTGCAGGGGCTCACCACCTATCCGGATCTGCTGGCTCAGAACGGCTACACCTGCGCACTGGCGGGTAAGTGGCATCTGGGCGACAGCATGCAGCCCCAGCACGGCTTCTCCCATTGGTACACCATCGGCCGGGGTGGCTGCCTTTACAATCAGGCGGACGTGATCGAGGACGGTAAGCTGCATTTTGAAAGCCGCTACATCACCGATCTGATCACCGAGCACGCGCTGGATTACCTGGACGCCTTCGCCGGGCAGGAAAACCCCTTCTATGTGAGCGTGCATTACACCGCCCCCCACGATCCCTGGGACGAGGACCAGCACCCGGCGGAGTACATCGATCTGTATCGGGACTGTGAGTTCACCGCAACGCCGGATGAACCCTTTCATCCGAACCGCATTCCCACCGCTCCCGGCGGTACCGGCGAGGAGCGCAAGCGGCTGCTGCGGGGCTATTACGCGGCAGTGAGCGCCATGGATGCCGGTGTGGGCCGTCTTCTGGATAAGCTGGAGCAGCTGGGGATCGCGGATGACACCCTGGTGATCTTCACCGCCGACAACGGCATGAACATGGGCCATCACGGTATCTGGGGCAAAGGCAACGGTACCTTCCCGTTTAACCTGTTTGATACTGCCGTGAAGGTGCCCTTCATTGCCCGCTGGCCGGGCCATATCCTGGCGGACCGGGTAACTCCCAGCATGTGCAGCCATTACGATATTATCCAGACCCTGAACGAACTGCTGGATCTGGACGCGCAGCTGCCGGAGGATCTGCCGGGCCACAGCTTTGCCAACGTGCTGGAACAGGGCGAGGACACCGACAACCATGTGGTGATCCTGGACGAATACGGCAACAGCCGGATGATCCGCAATCAGGAATGGAAGTACATCCACCGGTATCCCTATGGTCCCCACGAGCTGTATCACCTGACCACAGACCCCGGGGAGAAGGAAAACCTGGTGGACAAACCGGAATACGCCCCCATCCGGGAGCAGCTGCTGAGCCAGCTGCAGAACTGGTACTACACCTATGCGGACCCGGCCATGGACGGCAGCAGGGAAGCGGTGACCGGTTTCGGCCAGATGCGCCGCCCCGGCATCTACTCTGAGGGCAAGCCGGTTTACGAGAGCAGCCCCAAATATCAGAAATAATCCCCAGAAATTCATAGAGAAACGAGGAACCCACAATGGAACTGCAGGTTTTGAAAGAACAGATTTGTGATGTCTGCCACAAGATGTGGCAGCTGGGCTGGGTTGCCGCCAACGACGGCAACGTATCCGCCCGTCTGGAGGACGGCACCTTCCTGTGCACCCCCACCGGCATGAGCAAGAGCTTCATCACCCCGGAAAAGCTCATCCGCATCAATGCGAAGGGCGAGGTGCTGGAAGGCGCCGAGGGCCTGCGCCCCTCCAGCGAGATCAAGATGCATCTGCGCTGCTATGAAAAGCGCCCGGATATCTGGAGCGTGATCCATGCCCATCCTCCCGGCGCCACCGGCTTTGCCGTGGCCCACAAGGCGATGGACATGTACAACATGATCGAGGATGTGGCGGTGATCGGCAGCGTGCCCCTGACCCCCTATGGCACCCCCAGCACCACAGAGGTGCCGGACGCCATCGAGCCCTATCTGGAAGAGCATGACGTGATGCTGCTGGAAAACCACGGCGCGTTGGCGGTAGGCAGCGACATCATCACCGCCTTCTACCGGATGGAAAGCCTGGAGCTGTGGGCCAAGATCACCATCAACGCGGTGATCCTGGGCGGCAGCATCGACATCAGCCGGGAGAACATCCAGAAGCTGATCGACCTGCGCGGTTTCTATCAGGTGACCGGCCGTCACCCCGGCTACAAGAAATTCGACAACGGCCTGCGCTGACCGGGAAAGGAAACGCCCATGAAACGAGTTCTGGCCTTTGATTTCGGCGCATCCAGCGGGCGGGCCATTCTGGCACAATACAGCGATGGAACACTGATCTACCGGGAAGTGCACCGCTTTGAAAACCGCCCCCGACAGGCGGACGGCCATTTCCGCTGGGATTTTGCCGACCTGATGGAAAATGTGCACAAGGGCATTGAAAAGGCAGGCGAGTTCGACAGCATCGGTTTCGACACCTGGGGCGTGGACTTCGGCCTGCTGGATGAAAACGGCAAGCTGCTGGGCGACCCGGTCCATTACCGGGATGGCCGCACCACAGGTATGGTGGAGCAGGCCGAGAAGATCATGCCGCAGGCGGAGCTCTACGGGGCCACCGGCAGTCAGATCATGGCCATCAACACGCTGTTCCAGCTGCTGGCGCTGCAAAAGGAGCAGCCGGAGCTGCTGAAACAGGCAAAGCGGCTGCTCTTCATGCCGGATCTGTTCGCCCACGCCTTGTGCGGGAGCGAAGTCTGTGAGACCACCATCGCCTCCACCAGCCAGATGCTGGATGCAAAAAGCGGAGGCTGGAGCAAGCCGGTGCTGGAGGCATTCAATATCTCCGAGCAGCTGCTGGCTCCGCTGGTGCCCAGCGGCAGCGTGGTGGGGGAGTACAAGGGAGCCAAGGTCATCGCGGTGGCCGGGCACGATACCCAGTGCGCAGTGGCGGCCATGCCTGACCCGCAGCCCGGCGCGGCCTTCCTCTCCTGCGGTACCTGGAGCCTGATCGGCTGCGAGCTGGACGGGCCGGTGCTCACCGAGCAAAGCCGGGAGCTGGCCCTCTCCAACGAGCGGGGAGCCAACGGCAAGGTTAACTACTTGAAGAATATCATCGGCCTGTGGCTCATTCAGGAAAGTCGTCGTCAGTGGCAGCGGGAGGGAATGGATTACTCCTTTGCCCAGCTGGCTCAGATGGCCCTGGAAGCCGAGCCGCTGCAAAGCTTTATCGACCCGGACGCGCCTGAATTCACCCCGCCCGGCGATATCCCCGCTCGGGTGCGGGAGTTCTGCCGCCGCACCGGTCAGCCGGTGCCGGAAACAGTGGGGCAGGTGATGTGCTGCGTGTACCAGAGCCTTGCCCTCAAGTACCGCTTTGCACTGGAGCAGCTGAGCCGCTCCACCGGCCAGACCTTCACCGCTCTGCACATCATGGGCGGCGGCGCACAGGCCCAGCTTCTCTGCCAGATGACGGTCAACAGCATCGGCCTGCCGGTGATCACCGGGCCCATCGAAGCCACTGCGCTGGGCAATATTCTCATCCAGCTTGTGGCTCTGGGTGAACTGAAAAATCTGGACGAGGGCCGGGCCCTCATTGCCCGCACCGAGCCGGTGCAGCGGTATCAGCCGGAGGATACGGCGCTCTGGAACAGCGCCTTTGAACGCTACAAAACCATTTTGAAAGAATCCTGAACGGAGGAATAAGAATATGCTTTATCCGAAAATCGGTATTCGTCCCACCATCGACGGCCGCTGGGGCGGCGTGCGGGAAAGCCTGGAAGCTCAGACCATGACCATGGCGAAGAACGCCAAGACTCTGATCGAAGAGAATCTGCGTTACCCGGACGGCACTCCCGTCCAGTGCGTGATCGCGGATTCCACCATTGGCGGCGGCGCCGAAGCAGCCGCCTGCGCCGATAAATTCACCACCGAAAACGTGGTGGCCACCCTCACTGTGACCCCCTGCTGGTGCTACGGCAGCGAGACCTTTGATATGGACCCCCGCACCATCAAGGCGGTCTGGGGTTTCAATGGCACCGAGCGCCCCGGCGCGGTGTATTTGGCCGCGGTGCTGGCCGCTCATGCCCAGAAGGGTCTGCCTGCCTTCTCCATCTACGGCCATGATGTACAGGATGCCACCGATACCAGTGTTCCTGCCGATGTGGCCGAGAAGATCCTGCGGTTTGCCCGCTGTGCGGTGGCCGTGGGCTGGATGAAGAACAAGGCTTACGTGAACCTGGGCGGCGTGGCCATGGGCATCGCCGGCAGCTACTGCGACGCTTCCATGTTCCAGAAGTATCTGGGCATCCGGGCCGAGTGGGTGGATATGACCGAGATCATCCGCCGCATCACTCTGGAGATCTACGATCACGAGGAATACGACCGGGCGCTGGCCTGGGTGAAGGCCAACTGCAAGGAAGGCTTTGACTGCAACGCGGGCAAGAACCTGCCCGAGGTCATCACCAAATCCAAGGTGGTTCCCGCCGACAAGGACTGGGAGTTCGTGACCAAGATGACCATGGTCATGCGGGACATTCTGTACGGCAATCCCAAGCTGGCCGAGATGGGCTGGCATGAAGAAGCGCTGGGCAAGAATGCGGTGGCCGGCGGCTTCCAGGGCCAGCGCAACTGGACCGACTGGCTGCCCAATGCGGACTTCTCCGAGGCAATCATGGCCTCCACCTTCGACTGGAACGGTCCCAAGCAGCCCACTCCCTTTGCCACCGAGAACGACACCCTGAACGGCGTGGCCATGATGCTGGGCACTCTGGTCACCGGCACCGCCCCCTGCTTCCATGACGTGCGCACCTACTGGAGCCCGGAGGCCTGCGAGAGGGTCACCGGCCACAAGCCCGAGGGTGTGGCCAAGGATGGTTTTATCCACCTGATTAACTCCGGTGCCACCGCACTGGACGGCTCCGGCGCTGCCACCAACGAAAAGGGCGAGCATGTGATGAAGCCCTTCTGGCAGATGACCGAGCAGGATATGACCGCCTGCCTGGAGGCCACCGACTGGTGCCGTGCCAACTATGAGTACTTCCGGGGCGGCGGATTCTCCAGCCACTTCCGCTGTGCTGCCGAGATGCCCGTCACCCTGCTGCGGGTCAATATCGTGGAGGGCGTGGGCCCTGTGCTGCAGCTGGCCGAGGGCTGGACCGCCAACCTGCCGGACGATGTGCACACCCCCATCGACCTGCGCACCGACCGCACCTGGCCCACCACCTGGTTCGTGCCCCGCCTCACCGGCAAGGGCGCGTTCACCGATGTGTACAGTGTGATGGCCAACTGGGGGAGGCTGCGGACTTCGCCGCCTGCAAGCACTATGGCCCGCTGTACCGCTGATATACATATATAATAGTAAAACAAAAGCCGGGGCAGACTTTGCCCCGGCTCCTTGTGCCGGTGCGGCTGCACCGAATAAAAACAGGAGGAATCCTATGAAACACCGCCATGAATTTGAAGATTGGGCCCGCCCTCACGAAGGGGTTCTGGCCAACCGGGCGTACTACATTCCCTTTGCTCCGAATCAGGACCCGGTGCAGGCGATGCGAGAAACCTCGGAGCGTTTCGTTCTGCTGAACGGCACCTGGCAGATGCAGCTGTATGACAAGATCAGCGCTGTGCCGGAGGAGTTCTGCCAGCCGGATTTTGATGCCAGCGGTTATCCGCAGATGCCGGTGCCTTCCTGCTGGCAGACCCAGGGCCTGGACCAGAACCAGTACAGCAATGTGCGCTATCCCATTCCGTTTGACCCGCCCTTTGTGCCCCATCAGAATCCCTGCGGGGCTTATCGTACCCATTTCACGGTGGATGCGGCCATGCTCAGCCAGCAGGTCTACCTGAACTTTGAAGGCGTGGACAGCTTCTTTTATGTATGGGTGAACGGCCACCGGGTGGGTTACAGCCAGGTGAGCCACTCCACCAGTGAGTTTGATGTGACCCCCTATCTGGTGGAGGGTGAAAACCTGCTGGCGGTGCTGGTGATGAAATGGAGCCTGGGCACCTATCTGGAATGCCAGGACAAGTTCCGCATGTCCGGTATCTTCCGGGATGTGTACCTGCTGGTGCGGCCCCGGCAGCATATCCGGGACTTCGGCGTGCGCACCTGGGGCCGGGAGAATTACACCCGTGCGGTGATCCAGGTGGGCGTGGAATGGAACGACGGCGAAGGAGAGCTGGAGTGGGAGCTGTATGACCCGCAGGGCAGTCTTGTCTGCCGGGGCGAAGCAGCCACCGAGTTCACCATCCATCTGGAGGAGCCCCACTTCTGGACGGCCGAAACGCCTGAGCTGTATCAGCTGCTGCTGCGCACCGAAGCGGAGGTCATCTGCCAGCCGGTGGGCGTGCGGGACATCACCACAAAGGGCCGCCAGGTGTTGCTGAACGGCAAGCCCCTGCGCCTGAAGGGTGTAAACCGGCACGATTCCGACCCGGTGACCGGCTTCACCATCAGCTACGAGCAGGCCCTCAGGGATCTGGCTCTGATGAAGCAGCATAACGTGAACGCCATCCGCAGCAGCCATTACCCCAACGCGCCCTGGTTCGTGCAGATGTGCGACCGCTACGGCTTTTACATGATCGACGAAGCGGACATCGAGTGCCATGGCGTAACCGAGCTGTTCGGCGGCGGCGACGAGACCACCTTTGGTCTGATCGCTCAGTGGAAGGAGTTCGAGCCGCTGATTCTGGACCGGGTGCAGCGCTGCATCATCCGGGACAAAAACAGCCCGGCGGTGATCATCTGGTCGCTGGGCAACGAGTCCGGCCACGGGCCCGGATTCGAGAAGGCAGGCATCTGGGGCAGGGATTATGATCCCACCCGCCTGATGCATTACGAGGGCTCCTGGCATCAGACCGGCGGCCATATCAACGACACCAGCATGTTCGACCTTTACAGCCGGATGTACAATGAGCCCGCCTTTGTACGCGAATGGCTGGCAAACCCGGCCAACACCAAGCCCTTCCTGCTGGTGGAGTACTGCCATGCCATGGGCAACGGCCCCGGCGATCTGGAGGACTACGAGAAGCTGTTCCTGGAAGAGCCCGGTGTGCTGGGCGGCTTCGTGTGGGAATGGTGTGACCATGCGGTGGACGGCGGTGTCACGGCAGATGGCCGCCGTAAATTCCTCTATGGCGGCGACAGCGGCGAATTCCCCCACGACATCAACTTTTGCGTGGACGGCCTGGTCTCGCCGGATCGGATTCCCCATACCGGCTTACAAGAACTGAAAAATGTCTGGCGGCCGGTGCGTGCTTGCCTGTGCGATGGCGAGATTCAGCTGCGAAGCACCCTGGATTTTGCCGATGTGAGCCAGCTGGCGGAATATCGCTGGGAGCTGCAGTTGGACGGCGTGGTGGTGGAGCAGGGCAGAGGAGAACTGCCCGCCATCCCCGCCCGTCAGACCGCCTGCATGCCGCTGCCCTGCGCGCTGCCCCAGCAGCCCGGCCGGGTGGATCTGCGGCTGGTGTACCTGGCCCGCACCGATGCGGATTTCGTGAAGGCGGGCGATGAGCTGGGCTTCGATCAGCTCACCCTGCGTCAGGCTGAGAAGCAGGAGCTTTGCTTGCAGCCGGCCGCGCTGGCTGTGGAGGAGGACGACGAGGAGATTCGGGTAAGCGGCGAAAACTTTGCCTATGTGCTGAACCGGTTTACCGGCTGCTTCAAGAGCCTTGTGTGGAACGGAGCCGAACGGCTGGCCGGACCCATGGGCTTCAATGTGTGGCGCGCCCCCACCGACAACGACCGCAAGATCCGCCGGGTCTGGGAACAGGCTGGCTATGATCGTACGCAGGTACGGGTCGCCAGCTGCCAGCTGCTTCCGGGCGAAGACACGGCGATTCGCTGCGAGCTGGTGTTCGCCGCCTCCATCCGTCAGCCCTTCCTGCGCTGCACTGCCCTTTGGCGGATCGGGGCCGACGGAACCATCGCCCTGGAGCTGGAAGGCCGGAGAGACGAAACGTTCCCCTTCCTGCCCCGGTTTGGCCTGCGCATGATGCTGCCTGACGGTTTCGAGCAGCTGGACTATACCGGCTACGGCCCGCAGGAAAGCTATCTGGACAAGAAGAATGCCTGCTGGTTCGGCCATTTTGCAGGCACAGTCAGCGACGAGTATGTGGACTATATCAAGCCCCAGGAGCACGGCAGCCATGTGGGCTGTGAGCAGATGCGGCTGCGCTGCGCTGACGCGGCGCTGTGGGCTGCGGCAGAGCAGCCCTTCAGCTTCCGGGCGTCCCATTATCCCCAGGAGCTGCTGACCTCCACCGCCCATAACTTTGAACTGAAAAAGAGCGATGAAGTGGAGCTGTGCTTGGACTACAAAAACAGCGGTATTGGTTCCAACAGCTGCGGCCCGGTGCTGGCCGACGAATATGCCCTGAAGGAAACCGAATTCCGTATGCGGCTGTTCTTTGGATTTGCACCTGTGACCGCTGAATAAAATGCAAAGGGCTGTTGCAGAACGAAAATATGGTAACAGCCTCTTTCCTTCCTCCTAATACAAAGCCGCCCTCCGGACCAATGATCCGGAGGGCGGCTTTGTTATAAGAAAATGGTAGGTATGAGGTATGCTTGTTGATTGCTCCGGGGATTACCCGGGCCGCAGAACGGCACAGACGGTGCCTGAGGGGCAGAGCGTTGCCTGTGCGCGGATTTTGCGGCCGGGAAAACCAGCGCTCGTTTCTGCGGGAGCAGGACTCAGCTGAGGAAGTCCTCGTTCAGCTTCACGCCGAAGTCCCGGGCGATGGCGCGCAGGTTGTCGTCCTCGATGGTCTGACGAATCAGACCGCCGCCCATGGACAGCACCTTCACATAGATCTCGGCGCTCTTCTCGATGGTGTGAGCCAGGCCGAAGGTGGTGTCGTAGTCCGGGCCGGAGGCGAACAGGCCGTGCTGTGCCCAAACGGCGGCCTGATAGCTCTTCATCTTCTCGCTGGTGGCCATGGCGATGTCAGCACCGCCGGGAACCATCCAGGGGCAGACGCCCACGCCCTCGGGGAAGACCACGGGGCACTCAGTGGCGGACTGCCACAGAGCACGGCTGAAATCCCGGTCGGTCAGGGGCAGGATGTAGGTCAGAGCGATCACGTTGGTGGCGTGGCAGTGGTAGATGACACGGTTGGCGCCATCGGTGGCAGCCTTGCGCACGCTGTGATTCATAAAATGGCTGGGGAACTCACTGGTGGGCTTGGCACCCTCGGCCAGACCCCAAACGATGCGCCAGCTGTCGCCGGTTTCGTTGATCTCCACGATGCCGATGCTGTGGATGGGATCGGGCTCCACGTTCCGGAAGTATTTGCCGGAGCCGGTGGTGATGAAGTATTCGCCGGCCAGGTTCTCGGCCTGAACGCCCATGTTCACCCACTCGCGGGGAGTCTCGTCAAAGAAGGGACGGCAGGCGGCCACATCCTCTTCGGTCATGCGGTAGGTCAGGTTGCCGCCGTTGCGCTCGTGCCAGCCCTGCAGCCAGCCGTCGTTGCACATACGGATGAAGCCTTTTACACAGCAGATATCGTAAATCTCCATTTGAACTCTTCCTTTCTTTTCTTAACACCGCTTTTGCGGAATGACTCAACGGGTGATAACATCCACCGGCACGTTGAAGATCTCGGCGACCTTCAGGATGGTGTCGATGTGACGGCCGGAGGCGGCAGCCATGTGATGGGTGGGGCCGGCCTCGCTCCAGCGGTTCACGAACTCGCGGGCGCCGCAGGCAAAGCGGGTGCGCATGTTGGTGTCGCCGAAGGTGAAGATGGGGCCTTCCTCGTTCACGCCCTCAGCCACAACGAACTTGAAGTGGCCGTCCTTGTCCTGGGTGATGCCCAGATAGGTCACGGGGCCCAGATGGGGGTAGAACTGGGTCAGGTAGCCGCCGCCGGTCTTGCCGTGGAAGACGGGAACGATCTTCATGGTGGGCTTCTTGGCGGAGATGGCCGCGTCGCCGGAGCCGGAGTGGCCGATGATGCAGATGTCCTTGTCGAAGTCGATGGAGTACATCTCGGACAGCTGGCCCTGGCCGGAAATGGTCTTCAGGATGGACATGGCCATGGAAACCTTGATATCGCCCTCAACGGCGCAGGCAACGCCCTGCTTGATGAGCATGGAGAAGGCGGGGATCAGCATGGAGTCCAGCACGCCAGCCTTGCCCTGGGCAAAGCCGTCGTAGTGGGAGGCGATGAAGGCGATCTTCTCGTCCTTGACCCACTGCTCGAAGGCCACCACATAGCGGGCCATCTCCCAGACCTTTTCCACGGTGCCGCCGCCCTCGACGTCGAAGGTGTCCAGAATCTCCTGGGCCTTGGCGCGGATGACGGCCTCGTCGGTGATGTTGTCGGCAATGGCCCACATCTTCTCCCAGTCGAACTGCTTGGTGTACAGCCACATCCGATGGTAGAGGTTGGTCTCGTCGATGTACAGGTCCATCATGCCGGGGTAGGGACGGCCGATCTGGGCCAGGTTGGTGTCCCGGAAGCGGCGGCGCACCTGAGCAGCCTTGCACCAGTCGTTGATCTCAGCCTCAACAACCGGGTCGCCGCCCTCCACAACGCCGGTGATGACTGCATGGCGCTTGCCGGCACGCTCCAGGTCGGCAACCATCTCGCCCACAGCGCCGCAGGCGTACAGCTCGCCCAGCCATTTGGCGGTGTCGGTGTTCTCGTAGTCGGGAGCGCGCAGCTTCTGCACGTTCACCAGAACCACCGGAACATCCAGATCCCGCACGGCGGGCAGCATGTTGTAGGAGGTGGCGTAGGTCAGCAGCTGCAGGATCACCAGATCCACATCGGCGGCGCGGAACTTGTCGCCGGCGGCCTGGCTCAGCTCCTTGGTGGTGACGATGCCGCCGTCCACCAGCTCCACTGTGTCGGGGATCATGGTTTTGAACTGCTCATACTGAGCCTGGAACTCGGGCACCAGGCTGGGGAACTGGGGCAGGTAAGCACCCAGGGCGATGGCGAACACGCCAACGCGGGCTTTGGTTTCCACTAACATGCTCATTGGGGAAGAACCTCCTTGATATCAAAACTTTCACGGATACAACTGCGGGCCGCGGCCAGATCGGCGAATTCGCCGCCGCGGATCATCTGAATCACCAGGTTGCCGATGGCTGTGCCTTCCACGGGACCGGCCCACACCGGCAGACCGGTCACAGAGGCGGTCATGCGGTTGAGGTAATTGTCCTGGCAGCCGCCGCCCACAATGTGGATGGTGGTGTATTCCTTGCCGGTCAGGCGGGAAAGCCCGGCAATGGCGTTTTTGTAGCACAGCGTCAGGCTGCGGTAGACGCACTGCATCAGCTGGCCCACGGTGGTGGGAACCGGCTGACCGCTGCATTCGCAGGCCTTCTGCACGGCGGCGATCATGCTGTCCGGTGCCAGGAAGGCGTCGTCGTTGGCATCCACGATGCTCTCAAAATCGGCCGCGCCCTCCGCGCTGGCGATCAGATCGGGGAAGGTCCACTGGCGTTCCCCGGCGGCAACGTCCAGCGTCCACTCGGCCCGGGTTTTGCCTTCCACATAGTCCACGCCGTTCAGCTCCCGGCGGATGGACTGGATCATCCACAGGCCCATAATGTTTTTCAGGTAACGGTAACGGTACCAGGCGCCGCCCTCGTTGGTGAAGTTCTGCAGGCGGCTGGCTTCACTGGTGATGGGCTCGGGGTTTTCCACGCCCAGCAGGCTCCAGGTGCCGCTGGACAGGTAAACCGCGTTGTCGTCCTCGGCGGGCACCGCCAGGAAGGCGGAGCCGGTGTCGTGGGTGGCGGGCAGCACCACGGTGGTCTGGAAGCCGACGGCCTCGGCAATGTCCGGCCGCAGCTGACCCACCGTTTCGCCCGGCATGGAAAGCGGACCGAACAGGTGGTCGGGCAGACCAAGCCGCTCCAGCAGCTCCCGGTCCCATTCCTTCGCGGCGGCGTTGACCAGGCCGGTGCTGGTGGCGTTGGTGTACTCCTGCTTCTTCACGTCGGTCAGCAGGTAGTTGAAGTAGTCGGGAATCATCAGCAGACTCTGTGCAGCCTGCAGCTGCTCAGGATGCTCCTGCTGCAGGGCCACAAGCTGATAGATGGTGTTGAAACTCTGCTTCTGAATTCCGGTGTGGGCATACAGTTCTCCGGCGGGGATTTTGGCCTCCACCAGCCGGTCCATGCCGTCGGTGCGGCTGTCCCGATAGGCGACTGCGTCGCTGATGCGGTCGCCGTTTTCGCCCAGCAGCACAAAATCCACCGCCCAGGTGTCGATGCCTACGGAAGCGGGGATTTTGCCCAGAGTTTTGCAGACCTTCAGGCCGTCCAGAATGCCCTGCCAAAGATGCTGAACATCCCAGCAGTCGTGACCGTCGCGGCGAACCTGGCGGTTTTCAAAGCGGTGGATCTCCTCCAGGAGCATCCGACCGTTTTCCACATGTCCCAGGATGTGCCGGCCGCTGGATGCGCCGATGTCGATGGCCAGATAATAGGGTGCCATGGGAAGTCTCCTTTCTGTGTTTCTTTGCTTTTATTCTATTCGTTCTGCCGGGCGGAAAAAAGGACCGCTTTTGAATAAAACAGGGACCTTATTTGCAGCTTTCGACCGGTTGTGATATGCTAGAGAAAAAGAGGAGGGATCGCCATGGACGAGCGCCTTTTGCGCCAGCTGAAAGAGATCACCGAGGAGGAGCGGGCTATCCTGGCCGGGCAGCAGGGCATTCAGCGGGAACGCTATACCTCGGGCCGGGATTTTGTAGTGGACAGCGAGAAGATGCTGGAGAAGGGCAAGCTGATCGAGATCCGCCCGCATACCCGGTTTGTACATTTTCCCCGCCACCGGCACAATTACGTGGAAGTGCTGTATATGTGCAGCGGCTCCACCACCCATATCCTGAACGGTACCCAGCGAATGGAGCTTCACACCGGCGATCTGCTGTTTCTGAACCAGGCGGTCTACCACGAGATCCTTCCGGCCTCGGAGGAGGATGTGGGGGTGAACTTCATCATCCTGCCCCAGTTTTTTGACCGCAGCTTCCGGATGCTGGAGCAGGAAAATGTGCTGCGGGATTTTTTGGTTTCCACCCTGTTTGAGACCTCCACCTTTGCGGGCTGGCTGCACATTGCGGCGGGGGATATCCTGCCGGTGGAAAACCTGCTGGAAAATATGATCTGGACCCTGCTGGAAAAAAAGCCCGGGGCGAATCTGCTGAATCAGACCACCATGGGGCTGCTGCTTCAGAACTTGACGCTGTTTGCGGAAAACATCAACCGTACTTTGCCGGAAAGCCGGGATGAAAACGCGATTTTTTCCACCCTGCAGTACATAGAGACCTCCTATCGGGACGGCACGCTGGAGGAGATCGCCGCCCGCCTCCACATGCCGGACTATGCGCTGAGCCGGCTGCTGAAGCATCACACCGGTGCCAATTTCAAGCAGCTGCTCCAGCAGCGCAAGCTGCAGCAGGCTGCCTATCTGCTGTCCAATACCGGTATGTCCACCGATGCGGTGATGGCAGCGGTTGGGTATGAAAACAGCAGCTATTTCTACCGGAAGTTCCGGGAAAAATACGCCTGCTCCCCGGCACAGTTCCGTGACCGGCCACCCCAGGCATGAAAAGTGAGTGAGCCCCGTTTTTTCGGCAAGTTTGCTGAAAAAACGGGGCTTATTGTATTGGGCGTGAAATTTTTTACACAATATAAAGTGGAAACTTCGCAAATTCCCTAATCTTGCAAATCCTCAAAATTTTGGCTATGATAAAAAATGGCATAACACGGAAAGAAAGGATGGCACAAGGTGGTACGAATTGCATTAGTGGAAGACGATCTGCAATACCGCACACAGCTCCATGAATACATCATGCAGTATGCCTCGCGCACAGGGGAACCGATCAGCGTAACGGAATTTTCGGACGGCGATGAAATCGCATTGCATTACAAGGCGGACTACGACATCATCCTGATGGACATCGAAATGACATTTATGGATGGCATGACGGCCGCGGAGGAAATCCGGCAAAAGGACCGGGATGTGGTGATTATCTTCATCACCAATTCGCCGCAATATGCCATCAAGGGGTATGCGGTGGATGCGTTGGATTACATACTGAAGCCGGTGAGTTATTTTGCTTTTTCGCAGCGGCTGGAACGCGCGCTTTCCCGTATGCGCCGCCGGGAGGAAAAGTATTTTACGGTTACCACCCGGGACGGAACGCATCGTGTTGCATTTTCGCATTTGTACTATGTGGAATCCAGCGGTCACAATCTGCTGTACCACACTGCGGAGGGCGTCCTTCAAAGCAGCGGGTCCATGCGCGAGGCCGAAAGTCAGTTCGCCGGTGAACACTTTGCCCGCTGCAATCAGTGCTATCTGGTCAATTTGCAGCACACGGAGGCTGTGGTGGAGGACGAGGTGATCGTTCACGGGGAACGGCTTCGGTTCAGCCGTTCCCGCAAAAAGGCCTTTCTCAGCGAGCTGAATGCTTATTTTGCGGGGGAGAGCAAATGATCTGGACAGACGAAATCCTTTCCTGGGACATTCCCCGCATCTGCACCGCCTCGGCCGACTGGCTTGCCTGCATGATTTATCTGGCTCATATGCGGCATCGCTTTTCCGGCGTGCGCTTCTGGCTTGCAGGTGCCGCCGGTCTGGCGGTTTTATCGGGTTATATGGTGCTTACCGATGGCTTTGACGGAGCGCTTTTCAACCTGTTTTATGCAGGCTCGGCAGCGCTGATGCTGCTGCTTTTTCTGCTTTTGTGCCGGGAACCTTTCTGGAAGCTGGTTTACTATTGCGCCCGAGCGTTTTTGTGCGCGGGCTTTGCCAGCTCGCTGATGTGGCAGCTGTACATCTGGTCCGCGTTTGAGTGTCCGGTTATGCGCAATATCCCTGCAATGATGCTGTTCTGGGCGCTGCTCTATGCCCTGACCTTCGGCCTTGTGTGGCGGCTGGAGATGCACGGCCAGCAGGATAACGGTCTGGACCCGGGGGCGCGGGTGAGCCTGACGGTGGCATTTATGACCTTTGTGTTCTATGTGCTCAGCAGCATCAGCTATGCACCCTTCGATACTCCCTTCGGCGGCGGCAATCGAATGGATGTGTATAATTTTAGAACCCTGATTTACTTTTCCGGCATGGCGCTGCTGTACGGCTACCACCGGCAGCTGTGGGACCTGCAGGAAAAGCGGGAGATGGACGCTTTGCAGGACCTTTTGCATCTGCAATATGAAACCTACAAGCGCAGTCAGGAAAGCATTGATCTGGTCAACCGGAAGTACCATGACCTGAAGCACCAGATCGCCCTGCTGCGCAGTCAGGGCAACGAGGGACGCAACAGCGTGCTGGACCAGATGGAAAGCGAGATTCAGTCCTATGAGGCACTCAACATCACCGGAAACAAGGTGCTGGACACCGTGCTCACCAGCAAAAGCCTGCATTGCCAGTCTCAGGGCATTCAGATGACCTGTGTGGCAGACGGAGGCGCTCTGAATTTTATGAGCGCCATGGACATCAGCTCGCTGTTCGGCAATGCGCTGGATAACGCCATTGAGAGCGTCAGCAAGATCAGCAGCCCGGAAAAGCGGCTCATCCATGTGGTAATATCGCAGAAAAAGAGCTTTCTCTGTATCAAGAGCGAAAACTGTTACGAGGGGCAGCTGCATTTTTCCGGCGGAAGGCCGCAAACCACCAAGCGGAACACCCGGTATCATGGTTTTGGACTGAAAAGCATTGAGGCTACTGCCGCAAAATACGGCGGTACGGTTCACATAAACGCAGAAAACGGCTGGTTCGAGCTGCAGGTAATGATTCCGTTGACCGGCAAAAACAGCGGTTCTTGATTTTGAAATTCCATAAAAGCAAAGGCGCGTGGTCGAAACCACGCGCTTTTTCTTTGCGTTTGTGCGACTCTCACAAACAATCTTTACATTGTGCAGGGAATTTGCACAATTCGATTTGCAAACTTTGCGTAAAATCGCGCCAATTTTGAAAAAAACATGCACAGAAACTGCTTTTGCGGTAGAGTATCTATCGTCAACAGAAGAACACCGCCTGATCCCATCGCTCCGCCTGCCGCGAACAGGCTCGGGCTGCCGTACACGCTTTTTGCGGACGAAAGCTGTGGCAGGCCGCCCGGCGGAGCAGTTCATCCCCGCACGAAGTTGGGGGCCGCGCATCAGCGTTCCGGTGTTTCAAAAAGGAGGAGGTAAAACGCTATGCTGGAAATTCGGCACTTCACGGTGGAAAATCTGCCGGATGGATGTGTGACCGACGCCGAACAGCCCCGTTTTGCCTGGGCGCTGGAAAGCGACGGGCAGAACGTATCCATGGAGCAGGCAACACTGGAGGTAAACGGCTGGAGCACCACCACCAAAGAGCAGGTGGCAGTATCTTACAAGGGCAAACGGCTTCAGCCCTTTACCTGTTACAGCACCCGCCTGACCGTAACGGATAATCGTGGCCAGCAGGCCAATGCGGAGGCTGCATTTGAGACCGGCCGCATGGACACCCCCTGGGATGCGGATTGGATCACCGACGGCAGCTACAAATTTACCGAAAAAAAGGTTTCTCCCCGGCCCATGACCTTCCGCAAGTGTATCGCACTGGAAAAGAAGGTGGCAAAGGCCCGGATCTATGCCACCGCCATGGGCATTTACGAGCTGACGCTGAACGGGGAAAAGGTGGGCGCCGATTACTTCGCGCCCGGCTTCACCTCCTATAAAACCCACCTTCAATATCAAACCTACGATGTGACGGACAAGCTGCAAAGCAGCAACGAGCTGCTGGCAGAGGTGGCCGGCGGCTGGGCGGTTGGCTCCTTTGTGTTCACCCGGCAGAATCGGGTGACCGCCGACCGGCAGGCACTTCTTTTGGAACTGCGGGTCTGGTATGAGGACGGCACCAGTCAGGTGTTCGGCACCGACGAAAGCTGGCAGGTGGCCATGGATGGCCCGGTTCAGATGGCCGACTTCTACGATGGAGAAACCTACGATGCCACCGTGCAGCCCGGGCAGATGAGCTGGCACAACGCCACCCGGGAAAATCTCCGCTGCCATCCCCGGATTCGCGCCGCCTACGGTGCGATGGTGACCGCCCATGAATACATGGAGCCGGTCAGCTGCACCAAGCTTGCGGACGGCACACTGGTTTACGACTTCGGCCAGAACTTTGCCGGTGTGATCGATCTGCACATCCAGGGCAAAAAGGGCCAGACCATTACAGTGCGGCACGCCGAGATCCTGAACCCGGATGGCACGCTGAACACCGCCTTCCTGCGCACAGCAAAGGCCACTGCTACCTACATCTGCACCGAGGGCGATCAGTACTATTCACCTCGCTTCACCTATATGGGCTTCCGTTATGCGGCCATCACCGGCGCAGAGGAGAGCGAGATCCGGGTAGGTGCCTGGGCACTGTATTCCGAGCTGGAGCAGACCGGCAGCTTTGCCTGCTCCAACGGCATGCTGAACCGGCTGCAGCAGAACATCATCTGGTCCGCCAAGTCCAACCTGATGGACATTCCCACCGACTGCCCCCAGCGGGACGAGCGGATGGGCTGGACCGGCGACATCGCGGTATTTGCTCCCACCGCCTGCTACAACTTCGATATGAGCCGCTTTCTGGAAAAGTGGCTGGAGGATGTGAAGGCCGAGCAGCTGCCTACCGGCGGCATTCCCAACACCGTGCCGGTGCAGGGCTACGGCTTCCCGGCCACCATGCCGGTGATGGCCATCGACTTCTGGGGCGATGCCTGCGTGCTGGTGCCTTGGGCAGAATATCAGGCACGGGGCGATGTGGAGATCCTGCGCAAGATGTACCCGGCGATGAAAAAGTATGTGAACGCCTGCCGCTTCTGGGCAGGGTTCGGATTTGGCAAGAATCGTTATATCTGGCATACTCCTGCGACCCTGCATTTCGGCGACTGGGTTGCACCGGACGTGCCCAAGATGCAGCAGTGGCAGGCTCGCAGCAAGTGGACCGCCACCGCTAGCCTGAAAAACACCAGCGGCCTGCTGGCCCGCATTGCCCGTATCCTGGGCGAGAACGCCGACGCCGAGCATTACCAGGCCCTCAGCGACAAGGTGGCGGATGCCTATGTGTCGGTATTCACCGACGGCAATGGCAAGATGAAAGAAGAATTCCAGACCGCCTATGTGCTACCCCTCTACTTCGGCATGTTCCCGGAAAAGGTACGGAAGCAGGCGGCGGATAACCTGGCCCGCCTGGTGGAGGCGGGGGACTGGTGCATCGGCACCGGCTTCCCGGGCACACCCTACATCCTGTTCGCTCTGGCGGACAACGGCCATCTGGACGAGGCCTACCGGATGCTGCTGAACACCAAATGCCCCAGCTGGCTGTATGAGGTGCGCATGGGCGCCACCACCATCTGGGAACGGTGGGACGGTCTGGACGAAAACGGCGTTTGCCCCATCGGCGATGACGGCACCGACCTGATGATCTCCTACAACCATTATGCTTCCGGTGCGGTGGGGGCCTTCTTCTACCAGCGCATTCTGGGTCTGGAGCCCGAGCAGCCCGGCTACAAAACCTTCCGTCTGTGCCCCAAACCGGGCGGCGGCCTCACCTGGGCAAAGGGAAGTCTGCGCACTCCCTATGGTGTGATCCATACCCAGTGGGCCATTCGAAACGGCGAATTTGCCCTGGAGGTGCAGGTGCCGGTGGGCACTCGCTGCACCCTCACACTGCCGGACGGCTCCACCCGGGCCTGCGGCAGCGGGCAGTATGCGTATAGCTGCAAAATTTGACGAAAGGTGAGTGAACCCAATGAGTGAGAAAAAACAAGATTTCTGGAATACGCCATTGACCCGTTCCCTGGCAAAGCCCGGGGATGTGAAGCTGCCCGAGATGCTGCTGGGGTATTTCATCGGTCCCTTCGGTGCCCTGCTTTCCTCCGGCATCTTCACCAGCATCCTGCAGAACTACTTCACCGATGTTTTAAAGCTGAACCTGACCTTTTTGACCACCCTTCAGCTGTTCTCCACCATCCTGATCGTGGCGGCAAACCTGATCGTGGGTCAGCTCATCGAGCGTACCCGGGCCATGGCAGGCAAGGCCCGCCCCTGGATTCTGCTCTCCGCGCTGACTCTGTCAGTGGCCAGTGTGCTCATGTTCATCGTGCCCTTTGAGGGCGCGGCCAAGATGGTCTGGGTGGCTGTGGCCTACAACCTGTACTACGCAGTGGCCTACCCCATCTACAACACCGCAAACTCCACCCTGATCCCGGTTTCCACCCGCAACAGCCAGCAGCGCAGCGCGCTGGCTTCCTTTACCAACGTGGCGGGTCTGGGCGTGATGGGCTTCGGCTCCATGATCTTCCCCATGCTGGTTTCCTTTGCACTGAAGGAGAATCAGGGCCTGTGGTTCATGGCCATGCTGGCGGTTGCCATCTTCACTGCGCTGACCATCTTCCTGCAGTTTAAATTTACCCGTGAGCGCGTGACCGAGGAAAGCTTCGGCCAGGCAGGCGAGAGCGCCGCCCAGCGGCAGACCGTTTCCCTGGGCGAGCAGCTGAAGGCCGTGACCAGCGAAAAATGGTGGTGGATCATCATGCTGTTCTACCTGGCCTTCCAGTGGAGCGGCGCCATGAAGAACGGCTCCATGGCCTTCTTCTGCAAATGGGTGCTGGACAACACCTTCTTCGGTTCCGCCGATGCCTGGGGCGCTTCCCAGTCGCTGCTGAGCCTGCTGGGCGCCATCCCCATGGCGGTTGCCGCGGTGTTCGTGGTGCCCCTGTGCAACAAGTTCTCCAAGCGCACCGTGGTGTGTGCCGGTATGATCGTGGGTGCTCTGGGCGGCGTGATCGCCGGTCTGGGCAACGGCAGCATCGTTCCGGTGGCTGTGGGCGTGGCCCTCAAGTGCTTCGGCTCCTCTCCCGCCTGCTATGTGATTCTGGCCATGCTGGCCGATGTGATCGATCACATCGAATACAAGAGCGGCATCCGTACCGATGGTCTGACTATGTCCATCTACAGCTCGGTCATGGTGGCTGCCACTCCCATCTGCAACTCCATCTTCAGTGCAATGCTCAGCGCCAGCGGTTACGATCAGGCCGCGGACGTGGCCCTGGGCACCGCGGCCCAGAGCGCTGCGGTCAAGAGCACCATCTCCATCAGCTATATCTGGATCGAGACTGTGGCTTACGCTGTTTGCGCGGCGTTGATCTTCCTGTTCACGGTGGAAAAGAATCTTCCTCAGGAGCAGGAGGCCATTGCCAAGCGCAAAAAGACAGCCTGAGCGGCAAAGACTTGTAAATGCAGCGGCTTTTCACGGGCCGCTGTGCAGATAAGGCAATACCGCGCAATTCCAGGTGGTGGAGCGCGCCGGAAAATTTTTTGTGAGATGAACCAAAAAGCGCCGCCAATCCTTGGTGGATTAGCGAGCATTTCTGGAAAATATCACGGAAAATTTTGGCGTGATACGCCGCCTGAGCCGGCAGGCGTGAATTGTGGGGTGTTGCCACAAAAAAGGAGGATACCAATGAAGAACACAAGTGCAAAACGCGCGCTGTGGCGTGGACTCACATCCACCACGGCATCCCTGCTGGCACTGACCATCGCGGCAACACCGCTGGTCAACGGCTTCCGCACCGACATCGACAAGTTTCTGGGCACCAAAAGCCAGATGATCGTGACGGATTCGGAAGAAGACCCCAGCAGCCTGTATACCTACACCTCGGATTACGCCAACACCACCGAGCTGGTGCAGGCCATTGCGGATCTGGGTGAACGGATGAGCGAAGAGGGCACCGTGCTGCTGAAAAATAATGGTGCGCTGCCTCTGAGCCAGGAGGAGACCCAGAAAATCTCGCTGTTGGGCTTCTCCAGCTACTACCCGGTTATGGGCGGCGATATGGGCAGCAGCCTGACCGCCAATGAAGGCACCGACGCAGACACTGTGGACTTTGTGGAAGCGCTTGCGGCAAAGGGCTTTGCCATCAATCCCACACTTCAGAGCCTGTACACCAGCCTGGAGCCCATGTTCAAGACTGAGGTCAATATGTGGGGCAACATTGTTGAATACTACAATATCACCACCCCCAGCACCACCGGTTACTTTACAAGCAAAGAGCCTTCCCAGAGTGCCATGAATGAAGCCCAGGCTGACTGGAAGGACAGTCTGAATGAGTACAATGTGATGGTTGTTACTCTGGCCCGTTCCGCTTCCGAGAACGGTACCTATCTGCCTGGTGAGGCCGGCGTGGACCCCAGCCAGGATCTGAACCAGGCCGACGCACTGAGCCTGTCTGACGATGAGCGGGATCTGGTGCAGGCCGCCATCGATACCAAGGCTGCCAACGGCGGCAAGGTGATCGTACTGCTGAACAACGCCAGCGCCATGGAAGTGGAGGAGCTGGAGTCCAACGAGGGCGTTGATGCCATCCTGCAGATCGGCCTGCCCGGCGGCTACGGCTTCTACGGTGTGGCGGATGTGCTGTCCGGCGCGGCCAACCCCTCCGGCCATCTGTCCGATACCTACGCGGTGGACAACTCTGCCGCACCCTCCGCACAGAACTTCGGCAACTTTGCCTGGACCAACGCGGATGCCTCCATCAGCGCCAACTCCATTCTGGTGGAAGCCGAGGGTATTTATGTGGGCTACAAGTACTACGAGACCCGTTACATGGACAGCGTGCTGGGTCAGGGCAATGCCACCAGCACTGTGGGCAGCTCCAACGGCAGCGCCTGGAACTATGACAGCGAGGTTACCTATCCCTTCGGCTACGGCCTGAGCTACACCACCTTCAGCCAGACTCTGGACAGCCTGAACGTGGATCTGGCCGCCGGTACCGTGACCGCGCAGGTTACCGTCACCAACACCGGCAGTGTGGCCGGCAAGGACGTGGTGCAGCTGTACACCAGCCTGCCCTACACCGATTACGACAAGCAGAACGGCGTGGAAAAGGCCGGCGTTCAGCTGCTGGACTACGCCAAGACCGAGGAGCTGGCCCCCGGTGAATCCGAGACCGTGACCATTACCGCCGATGCCCAGTACATGGCCAGCTGGGATTCCAGCCGCGACAACATCGCCGGCACCAAGGGCACCTACATCCTGGATGCAGGCACCTACTACTTCACCATCGGCAACGGCTCTCATGAGGCTGCCAACAACGTGCTGGCCGCTCAGGGCAAGACCGTGGCCGAGGGCATGACCGCCGAGGGCAATGCCGCCAACGTGCAGACCTGGGAGCTGGCCGAGCTGGATGATGAGACCTTCGCCCGCTCCAAGAATGGCACCGTGGTGGAGAACCAGCTGGAAGATATGGATCTGAACTACTGGATGCCCGGCACCGCCACCTACATGACCCGCAGCGACTGGGAAGGCACCTTCCCCAAGACCTATGAAGGTCTGACCGCCACCGACGAGATGATGGAATATCTGGACTGCGACGTTTACGAGATTTCCGCCGATAACGGCGATCCCAATTCCGTCACCTTCGGGGCCGACAACGGCCTGACCCTGGCTGATCTGAAGGGCGTTACCGATATGGAAGACCCCCGCTGGGAGGCTCTGATGGATCAGATCACCCTGGAAGACTGCATGATCCGCACCGCTTTCGGCGGCACCTCCACCAAGGCCATCGAGTCCATCATGAGCCCTGAGGTGATCCAGAACGATGGCCCCAACGGCATCTACTCCTACACGCTGGGCCAGTATGCCAATACCGATACCTCCAGCGGCGACCCCTGCGCCATTGGGGCCGACGATCCCAACGCGAATTACAAGGCTGGCGTTATGCCCTCTCCCGTGGTCATCGGCCAGACCTTCAGCAAGCAGCTGGCCCGTGAATACGGCGAGCTGATGGGCAACTACTCTCTGTGGAGCAACCTGACCATCTACTGGGGCTGCGGCAACAACATCCACCGCTCTCCCTACAATGCCCGTAACCACGAGTACTACTCTGAGGACGCCATGCTCACCGCCTACCAGGGTGCTGCCTTTGTGGAAGGTGGCCTGGAGTACGGCCTGATCATCGCTCCCAAGCACTTTGCCTTCAACGACATCGAAATCAACCGTACCGGCATCAGCGTATTCATGACCGAGCAGCAGGCCCGTGAAAACGAGCTGCGCGGCACCCAGCCCATCATCGAGGATACGGGCGCTCTGGGCATCATGACCGCTTACAACCGTGTAGGTGTTACCACCTCCAATGCGCACACCGGCCTGCTGCAGAACATCCTGCGCGGCGAGTGGGGCTTCAAGGGTCTGGCCACCGAGGACTTCATTCAGGATGCTCTGTATACCTCTCTGAAGGAGGCCGTGATGAATGGCATCACCATGAGCTGCAACACCGGCGACAGCACCCTGGAAGCCGTGGCCGAGAAGTTCAACTACTGGACCGTGGAGAACGTGAGCCAGGATGCTCAGCTGATGGCTGCCCTGAAGCAGGCCATGACCTGGCAGAACTACGCCATTGCCAACTCCAACGCGCTGGATGGCATGAGCAGCAGCAGTGAACTGGTAAGCGTCCGCACCTGGTACGACAACGCACTGACCGGCGCTGCCGTGGCCTTTGGTGTGCTCACTGTTCTGTGCGCCGTGATGTATGTGCGCGCTGCCAAGAAGAAGGAACAGTAAGGAGGTCCCTTTTATGAAACAGAACGGAATCGGTTTTTATACCACGGGCCTGTCCTTTGTGGCTGGCGTTGTTGCTCTGGTCTTTTACATGATCAATGCAAAGACCGATTATTTCGCCAACCTGGGCGTGAGCCCGGTTGTGGTAAGCTGCACAGTGGTCGCCGTTGTCGCCCAGCTGCTCCTGCTGGTGCTTTCCAAGCAGAATCAGCCCATCTGGATGGATCTGGCAGCTGTGGCTGCTCCGGTGCTTTTGATGGTTGCGTTCATCAATCTGACCGGCTCCCGCGTCAATGGTATCGCGTCGATCATGACCTTCGAGAACAACGCGCAGACCATGTCGGATCTGACCAGTGCTATTGTCAGCATGGCGGCTTTGCTGATCGCTTGCTTGATCGGCATCGTTTCCTCCTATTTCAATATTCGTAAGGCCTGAGCCATGCAAACTCGAACCCCGGGAGTCCCATCTCTACTCCCGGGGTTTGGGTCTATTCAGAAGTACCATTGGGAAAGGGGAGAGAACATGAAAGCCGCCCGTCTGCTGCCGCTTGCTGCGGCTCTGCTGCTCACGGCCTGCGGTGCTGTGCCAGTCGGCGAAGAACCGGTTTGCCGCCTGGTGCTGGAACAAAGCGAGAGCTACACCACACAGCAAAGCCAGGTCGAAACAACGGTGGGCGGCCAGGTGGAATTTCTTCTAAGCCCACAGGATGGATATACCCTTACCGGAACGGATTATCCCGGCGCACAGCTTACCCGCACTGCTGAGGGGTGGCTGCTCACTCTGGATGATGTGCGCTATTCCGCCGTGATCCGAATCGAAGCCAGCAAAAGCGACTGGAGCCTGACCTATTATGCCAACGGAGGGCAGCGACTGGACAATGCCGACGCAAACGAGCCCGTCCGGCTGCCGGTGATGCAAAGCCATCTGAGGGTAAATACTGCCCTGGGCAGCGAGCTGTTCAGCCGCCCAGGGTACACGTTGGAAAGCTGGAACACCCAACCGGACGGAAGCGGCCAGCGGGTGGGGCTGGGTAGCCGGACTGAGCCCGATACTACCCTCTATGCCCAGTGGGCCGTTTGGACCCCGGAGGAGCAGTTCCAGTGGACCGAACAGAACGGGGAAGCGGTGATCACCGGCTATACCGGCAGTGAGGAATGTCTGGTGGTTCCCGGGCAGCTGGGTGGTATGCCGGTGGTGAGCATTAAAGGCGGAGCCTTCCGGAACGCAAATTGCACCCGGGTGATCCTGCCGGACAGCCTGCGCACCGTGGAGGTGGATGCCTTTGCGGACTGTGCCGTGGAGCAGCTGACCCTGTTTGACAACATCCAGACCATCACCGACTACAGCTTTTCCGGCTGTACGGCATTGACCACCCTCTACGTGAACGCCCGGGAGGCCCCGGTATACAGCGGCAGCTATTACGATACCTTTGCGGATAAATTTGACCGGCTGCTGTCTTTGAAGGAAAGCAAAAAGCTTGTGCTCTTCTCCGGTTCCTCCACCCGCTTTGGTTACGACAGCGCTCTGCTGGACCGGGAGCTGGAAGATTACGATGTGGTGAATATGGGCGTGTTTGCTTATACAAACGCCTATCCCCAGCTGATGCTGATTCAAAGCTGTATGCAGGAAGGGGATATCCTGCTGGTGGCGCCGGAATTCGACGCGGCCAAACGGCAGTTCTGTACCACCAACGAGCTGGACGAAGACTTTTTCTGCATGGTGGAATCCAATTATGATCTGGCCGCCGGGTTGGATCTGCGCCGGTGCAGCGGGACGCTGTCGGCGCTGCAGAGCTATCTGCAAACCAAGGCCGGGCTGACGCCCCGGTCCTACAGCATCAGCCCTTCCGATTATGACGAGGACGGCCAGCCGGTGGATACCCCCAGCTACAACGAGTACGGCGATTATATCCTGTACCGCCCCAACGCCGAGACCGACGACCCGATCTACGGTCTGAAGGTGGGCTGCACGGTGGAGGATTTCCCCCAGTGGCTTTACATCGACCCGGCAAATCAGGTTTACCGGCAGTTTCAGCAGGCGGGCATCTATGTTTACATGACCTACAGCCCCCGCAACCGGCTGTGCATCTCGGACGAAAGCACTCCCGAAGCAAGGCAGGAGCTGGATGCCTATTTCCGCCGGACGCTGGCGATCCCGATCATTTCCCATCTGGAGGATTCACTGGTGCCGGGGCGGTATCTTTACGGCACCGACAACCATCTGTCCACCGAAGGGGTGGAGCTGCGCACCCGTCAGGTGCTGGAAGAGCTGAAGACCCAGATGAGCAGGGACGGGCTGCTGCAGTCATAACAGAAACAATCAAACGAAAGGGGAGAGGGAGGATGCTGTGCTGTGCACTGGCTCTGGCGGCGGGATTGCTGGGCTTTTTCAGCCGCCGCAGGGCAGGTCTTGTGCTGGCTGCCATGCCGCTGGCCGCACTGGCTGTGCTGGCAGGCCTTGTGCAGGGACTTGACTATGAAAATCTGACACTGATTCTGGCCGCGGCCGCCGTTCCCACTCTCTGGGGGAGGAGCAGGTCATGAACTTTACCGCAATGGAATTTGTGTGCTTCTTCCCGGTGGTACTGGCACTTTACCGGCTGCTGCCGCCCCGCTGGCGCTGGGCGGAGCTGCTGGCTGCAAGCTACTTTTTCTACGGTATCTTCAATCCCTGGACGGCCCCGTTACTGGCGGGCACCACCCTGATCACCTGGCTGTGTGCAAAGCGCATTGAGCAGTCGAAACGCCCGGCGGCGCGAAAGGCCTGGCTGCTTCTGGCGGGGGCGGTGTGCCTGGGCTGTCTGGGGCTGTTCAAATACGGTTCCTTTGTTGCCGGCTCGGTGAGCTGGCTGTTCACCGGCACCCCGGTCAGCCTTTCGTTGCTGCTTCCGGTGGGCATCTCTTTTTATACCTTTCAGACCCTTTCCTATGTGATCGATGTGTACCGGGGCAGCTTCCCCTGCGAACACCATCTGGGCTACTATGCGCTGTTCATCAGCTTCTTTCCCCAGCTGGTGGCCGGACCCATCGAGCGGCCGGGGAATCTATTACCCCAGCTACACGAGCTGAGCCTTCCCACTGGGGAAGATCTGCGGCAGGGTGGCTGGCGGCTGGCGCGGGGCTATTTCAAAAAGGTAGTTCTGGCGGACCAGCTGGCTCCGGTTGTGGACCAGGTCTATGCACTGGCGCAGCCGGGCGGCCCGGCCATTGTGCTGGCCACCGCCTGCTTTGCGCTGCAGATCTATTTTGATTTTTCCGCCTATTCCGAAATTGCCATTGGTGCGGCCCGCCTGCTGGGCGTCCGGCTGATGGAAAATTTCGATCATCCATACAGCGCCGCCTCGCTGCGGGAATTCTGGCGGCGCTGGCACATCAGCCTCACCGGCTGGTTTACCGATTATCTCTACATTCCCCTTGGGGGAAGCCGCTGTTCCGCATTGCGCCGCTGGCGAAATCTGGTGCTGGTCTTTCTGGCCAGCGGCCTGTGGCATGGCGCGGCCTGGCATTTTGTGCTGTGGGGCGTATTTCACGGCGTGTGCATGGTGGTTGAGGACATTGCCCGCCGGCGCGGTCTGCGGTTGTCCCGCCCGCTGGCCCGGATTGCGACGCTGGCGGTGGTCGGCGTTGGCTGGGTACTTTTCCGGGCGCAGGATATGACTCAGGCGGCAGAGCTTCTGACCGGTCTGTTCTCTGCATGGACCCCGGCCGGAATGAGTGTGACCCTGCAAACAGTGGGCGCAGCGGGTCTGGCACAGCTGGTGCTGACCCTGCTGGTTTACCGGCTGCTGCCGGAGCAATGGCCGGAAGGCCGCTCCGAGCGTACCGCGCCGGTGCTGTTTTACATCCTGCTGCTCACCGGCATTGCCTGGCTGGGTCTTGCGGCCAGCGGCCAGCAGAGTGCATTTTTGTATTTTCAGTTTTGAGGAACGCCATGAAACGATACGTGATTGCGGCCCTTGTCAGCCTGGCCCTGATTCCGCTGACGCTGCTGGCCTGGGGCTTCGGGCTGCCCAGCCAGTATGGGGAGTCCTTTCTGGGCGAGCTGCGGGAAAAATACGCGCTTCTCTGTCAACCATCGGAAAAGCCCCGGCTGATTCTGTTGGGCGGCAGCGCCGTCACCTTTGGGGTGGACGGCACCCTGCTGGAGGAGCTGCTGCCCCAATATGAGGTGGTCAATTTCGGCATGTATGCCGCGCTGGGCACCCGCCCCATGCTGGACCTTTCCCGGGAACAGCTGCGTCCGGGGGATCTGGTGCTCCTGATGCCCGAGCAGCAGGCGCAGAGCCTTTCCGGTTATCTGGGAACCGAAGCGCTGTGGCAGGCGGCGGACGGCGCATTTGAGCTGCTGTCCTGCGCCCGGTGGGAGGATCTGGGTGCGATGATCGGCCAGTTCCCGTGCTTTGCGGCAGGCAAGGCGGCCTACTTCGTGCAGGGCGGACCTCAGTTGCCAGAAGTATACCGGAAGGCATCTTTTGACGAAACGGGAAACCTGCGTGCCGGGCTTTGCGAGGCAAACACCATGCCCGGCGGGGTGGACCCCACCATGCCCATCTCCTTTGAACCGGATTTGCTGAGCGAGGAGTTTTGCACCCTGGTAAACGAATACACCCGCCAGGCAGAGCTGGCGGGTGCGACGGTGTGGTATCATTTTTCGCCCATGAATCAGGCGGCGGTGGAGCCGGGCAGCGACCCGGACGCCTTCTGTGATCGGCTGCGGGAAACGCTGGACTGTGAACTGGCGGGCAGCCCCCATACCAGCATGATGGAAGCGGGCTGGTTTTACGACACCAACTTCCATTTAAACGAAAAAGGCAGGCAGGTGTTCACCTGCCTGCTGGCGCGGGATATCAAGGCCATGCTGGGGGATTCCAGCCCCACTCCAGAAGCTGCAGTGGAGATGCCTGCGCTGGAGCAGCCTCAGAGTATACAGGGCGATGACCGAGACGCGGACTGCTTTGTTTATGAGCAGGTTTCCGACGGCTGGCAGATCACCGGCCTCAGCGAATCGGCTGGGGAGCGGAAGCAGCTGATCCTCCCGGCCTCCTGGCAGGGGCAGCCGGTCACCGGGCTTTCGGCGGACGCACTGAACGGGGCGCAGGCGCTGAAAACTCTGGTGATCCAGCAAAACATCACCGCTTTACCGGACGGCGCGTTTGCAGGCTGTCCGGCGCTGGAAACAGTGGTGCTGCTCCAGACCGACCCAGCCGCCCTGCTGGTGGGCCAGAATCTGCTGGCGGGCTCGTCTTGCACCATCGCGGTGCCGTCCGAGTCTTACGACCGCTACTGCCTGAGCTACAGCTGGTCCCCCTATGCGGACTGGCTTACTCGTTGGGAAGGCAGCCCGTTGTGAGCAGCTGCTCCAGAACCTGGGGCACGCTTGCGCACTGCCGGGGCAGCTTTTCCGCCAGCCGGGGGTCGGCGCTGGACATCAGGTAAGGATGCCCGGCTGCTTCCAGCATGGGCAAATCGTTCCAGTTGTCGCCGAAGGCCATCACGTTTTCCAACGGGATGATCAGTGCGCTGCACAGCTGCCGCAGACCGATGCCCTTGTTGGCCAGCGTGAAGTCCAGCCACTCGGCGCCGGCCACGGCCATATTGAATTTGCCGGACCATGTTTCGCCCAGGGCCTTTTCCGGCACAGCCGCGCCCTCCGGGCAGTAAGCGGAAATCTTGATGATGTCCTCTTTGATCTCCTCCGGGTCGCGCACCACCTGCACATGGTTGCCGGTGTCGTCCCGCATGCGGGTCACGAAGGAGTCGTCACACTGGCACAGGTAGCTGCAGTTCGCGCCGGAAATCAGCACCTCACAGCCCTCCAGCGCCAGAATATCCCGAATCAGGGCCATGGCGGCAGTGCGCTCCATTACGGTTTTGCCCAGAACCGGGGCGGACTCCTCGGTGCCGGAGCCATATAGAATCGCACCGTTTTCACACACATAGCACAGCTCGTCCTGCACCGGGCCGAACAGCTTGCGCAGCGAGTGGAACTGCCGCCCGGAAGCGGGGCAGAAGCGGATGCCCTGCTGAGAAAGACGGTGAATGAGCGAAAAAACCGACGGGTCCAGCTGTTTGGTACCATAAGGCAGCAGCGTGCCGTCAATATCGCTTACGATTAATTGAATCATACGAAATACCCCTCCTCATACATGCGCCTGCCATTGGGCGCTCCTCAATGGTTATACCACATTTGATGCGGCCCGTAAATGCCAAAAGCGGCGCCCAAGGAAAGGACAATACAGATGAAAGCATTGAACTTTAACACCGGCTGGACCTGGCGCCGGCTGACCGAAGACGGCCCCGGCACCCCTGTGACCCTTCCCCATGATGCTATGCTGAGCGAAGCCCGCAGCGAGATCTCGGCCGGCGGCATCAATACCGGCTGGTATGAGGGCCATGACTATATTTACAGCAAGAACTTTCACGTGCCTGCTGAATGGAAAGACCGCGCGCTGGTGCTGGAATTCGAGGGCGTTTATCACAATGCGGAGGTCTGGGTCAACGGGGTCAAGCAGATGTTCCGCCCCTATGGCTATACCAATTTCTATCTGGACCTTTCCGGTCTGCTGAACTACGGCGAGGAGAACCGGCTGGATGTGATCGCCCACAATGCGGACCAGCCAAACAGCCGGTGGTACTCCGGTGCGGGCATCTACCGACCGGTTACCCTGTGGACTGCGCCCTGCCGCCATATCCCGCAGAACGGAGTGAAGCTGCGCACGGTGTCGCTGGACCCGCCCACGGTGGAGGCGCAGGTGCGCACGGTGGGCACCGGACCGGTGACCATTGCACTGCTGAACGCCGATGGTACCGCTGCCGCACAGACCACGGTGCACAGCGACGGTACGGCCAGCGCAACCCTGACTGTGCCCGATGCCCGGCTGTGGAGTCTGGAGGAACCCAATCTGTATACCTGTCGGGTGACCTTCGGGGAGGATGAAGAGGAGTTCTTCTTTGGTCTCCGCACCCTGGAATGGGGCGAGCAGGGAATGCTGCTCAATGGCAAGCGGGTGATTTTGAAGGGAGCCTGCATCCATCACGATCACGGCATCCTGGGCGCCTGCTGTTATCCGGACGCGGAGGAGCGCCGGGTGCGGCTGCTGAAGGAAAACGGCTACAATGCCCTGCGCAGTGCCCACAACCCCTGCTCCAAGGCGCTTCTGGATGCCTGCGACCGGCAGGGCGTGCTGATGATGGATGAGTACATCGACCACTGGTACATCCACAAAACCGAGCACGATTATGTGGATTATTTCAAGGACTGGTGGAAGCAGGACCTGGCGGACATGGTGGACAAGGACTACAACCACCCCTGTGTGGTGCTCTATTCCACCGGCAATGAGGTGTCTGAAACTGCCCAGCCCAAGGGCATTGCTCTTACCGGCGAGATGACCGAATACCTGCACAGCCTGGATTCCGGCCGCCCGGTCACCTGCGGTGTGAACATCTTCTTCAACTTCCTCAGCTCCATCGGCTTTGGCGTGTACAGCGATGAAAAAGCCAAAAAGGAAGCGGCCGAGGCGGAAAAGCGCCGTCAGGCCGGTGAGAAGGCGAAAAAGAAAGCCTCGGTGGGCAGCAAGTTCTTCAACGATCTGGCCGGTTTGATGGGTGCGGGCTTCATGAAGCGGGGCGCAACGCTGCATGGCTGTGACGTAAAGACCCGGGATGCCTTCGCCAATATGGATGTGGCGGGCTATAACTATGGCATTCTGCGCTACCGGCACGATCTGAAAAAATATCCCCAGCGTCTGATTCTGGGCAGCGAGACCTTCTGCAGTGATGCCTATCAGTTCATGGAGCTGGCCAAACAGGAGCCCCGTATTCTGGGCGACTTTGTGTGGGCCGGTATGGACTATCTGGGTGAAGTGGCCATCGGCTCCTGGGAGTACAGCGACTATGCACCCCGGTTCGACGGCGGTGTGGGCTGGGTGTCGGCCGGTTCCGGCCGCATCGATCTGACTGGCAAGCCGCTGGGCGAAGCGCTCTATACCCGGGTAGCGCTGGAGCAGGAGTCCGGTCCCTACATTGCGGTGCGTCCGGTAAACCATACCGGCGACAAGCACTCGCCCTCGGCCTGGAAGATGAGCAACGCCACCGACAGCTGGAGCTGGCGGGGCTGCGCGGGCAATAAGGCGGATGTGGAGGTCTACGCCCGTGCCGCCCGGGTGGAGCTGCAGATCAACGGCAAAACCGTGGGCGAGAAACGGCTGAAAAACGATTGTCTGGCCCGTTTTACCTGCCGGTATGAGGACGGCACCATCACTGCGGTGGCCTATGATGAGGCAGGCCGGGAGCTGGGCCGCCGCAGCTTGACTACAGCGGGAGCAGATACCGAGCTTCGTCTGGAGGCAGAGCAGATGCAGGTGCAGCCCGGCGGGCTGTGCTACCTGCGGCTGCGTTACACCGACAAGGCAGGCATCACAAAGCCGCTGGAGCGGGGGGTGGTTCGCCTTTCGGTGGAAGGCGGCAGACTGCTGGGCACCGGCAGCGGCTGCCCCTATCAGGAGCGAAGCTTTCTGGGTGCAGAGACCGACACCTATTACGGCGAGGCGCTGGCAGTGGTACAGGCAGGCGAGGACGGCGTTCTGACCATTTGCGCCGAGGACGGCCGCTTTCGAGTACAGACAAGCGTGCAGATTATTCAAAAATAACAATAAGCGCGCGGCAGTGTGAAGCAGTGTGAACACATTGCCGCGCGCTTATTTGCTGACACATATCCAGGTCAGGAGCTGCTTCATACAAAATATCCAGAAAATGCCAAGCCAAACCCACAAAAGAACCGCCGTATTTTTGTGACTTCTCTCAAAAATATGCTCCGGCATGTGCAAATGCTTGCAAATGTACAGGTGATTTGTTATAAAGTGAATGGGCAATTCTGCGACGAGATACACCAAAAGACACAAAATATCGGAGGGGTCTTGCAAGTGTTTCAAATCACGGAATTTATGAAAAAACTGGATGAGCTGTATCAAAAAAAGCAGTTCTCTGACATAGAATCCTATTTAAATAATGGGATTAATGAAGCGTTGGGTCGGCACGATGAGGGCACGGCCCTGATTTTGTTAAATGAATTAATGGGCTACTACCGTTCTGTCAGCCGCCATGCGGACTGTGCCAAAGCTGCCGAACAGGCGCTGGCACTGATCGCATCCATGGGGCTGGAGGGAACGGTAAACCATGGCACCACCCTGCTGAATGCTGCCACCGGTCTGCGGGCGGCAGGGGAAAACGAGCAGGCGGAGAAGGCATACCGGCAGGCACAGACCATTCTGGAAGCCCAGCTTCCGGCGGAAGATTACCGTCTGGCTTCTCTTTATAATAATATGAGTCTGCTCTATGCATCCACCGGCCGGCTGGAGCAGGCTGCGGAATATGCACAGAAAGCTGTGAGCCGGATCGAACAAAACCCGGATGCGCGGGCAGAGCTGGCGATTTCGCTCTCCAATCTGGGCGGCATGTATACCCGGCTGGGCCAGTCTGAGCGGGCGCACCGGTGTCTGGAACGAGCAGTGCGTCTGTTTGAGCAGCTGCCCGGCGGAGATGACCCCCATTATCCGGCGGCACTTTGCGCGCTGGCGGAGCTGCATTTCCATCAGGGAGAGCCAGAAAAGTCGGCGGAGCTGTTTCGCCGTGCGCTGGGCCTGATCGAGCGAGTCTATGGCCGGAACGATGACTGGCAGACCACCCGGCGAAATCTGGCTGCGGCTGAGGACCTGATCGCCCGGCGGAATGCAGTGCAAAACAAAACGGGAATGGAGCTGGCCCGGGAGTTTTACGAACAGGCGGGCAGGCCCATGCTGCAGCAGAAGTATCCGGAATATGTAGGCCGTATTGCGGCAGGATTGGCGGGCGAAGGCTCCGAGTGCCTTGGCTTTGATGATGCCTTTTCGGTGGATCACGACTTTGGCCCGGGCTTCTGCCTGTGGCTGACCAAGGAGGATTATCAGGCCATCGGCAGTCAGCTGCAGGCGGATTATCAGGCGCTGGCGGCCCAGTGGTCGGGCGCACCCACCCGAAACATTACCCCGGAGGGTACAAACCGGGTAGGTGTTATGGAAATCGACGAATTCTTCCGCCGGTTTACCGGCCACAACCATGCGCCAAAAGCGGATTCTTTGCGGGATGTGATGGTTTGGAACACCATTCCTCAGGAGAGGCTTGCAGCGGCAGTGAGCGGCCAGGTGTTTGAGGACTCGCTGGGGGAGTTTACCCGGCGGCGAGCAGAGTTTTCCAAATATCCCGAGCCGGTGCGTCTTTACCGTCTGGGGCAGGCACTGGGCCGGATGGCACAGGCGGGGCAGTACAATTACCCCCGAGCGAAAAAACGGCAGGATACGGACATGATGTATGCCTGTCTGGCGGAGTTTGTGTCCGCCGCGCAGGAGACGGCTTATCTGCTGGACGAAACATATATGCCTTTTTATAAGTGGCGCGCCCGTGGAATGGAACAGCTGGAGCATGCAGGCAGCCTGATTCAGCTGCTGCATTGGCTGATGGAGCGCCCCGCTGCCGACGGACAGGCAGAGGAGACCATCGAGG
>NZ_JAGHKE010000017.1:0-29591 GCF_017889395.1 Allofournierella sp.
TCGTAGTTCAGGGTGAAGCCGGTCTCCTTCTCCACGCCCATCACGGTGGCCAGCTGCAGGTAGTGGCCCTGATACTGGTGGCCGGCGGGCTCGCCCACGCCGATGAAGCCGCCGCCGTTGTAGATGAAGGCCTTGATGGCGGAAGCGATCTCCGGATCCTCCCACACAGCGCCGCCGGTGTGGGCGGTGTCGCCGTCGCCCACGTTGATCAGCACGTCAATGGAATCCAGCAGCTTCGGGTCGGCCTTGATGTCGTCGAAGCTGATGAACTTCACGTCGAAGGGAGCGCCGCTCAGCGCCTCGATCACGCCGGCGTAGCTGTAGTTCTGCTTCTGGTACAGTGCATGGTGCACCATGTGGCAGCCCCAGCTGCGGGCCTTGCCCCAGCTGTTCAGCACAGCCACGGTCTTGACGCAGTAGGCGGTGGTGCCTTTGGCATTCTCGTACAGCTCACGGAACTCGTTGCAGACGCTCTCGATGTAATCCACAAACTCGGGGAAATCCAGCGCCAGCTTCAGGTAGCCGCCGTAGCCGATCCGGTCCACGGGCTTGCGCAGGATGGCGCGGCGGGCGGTCACCCAGTTCTCCTTGGCTTCCTTCACCGGGTCGCCGCCCTCGTGGAAGGTATCCGGGAAGAAGTAAGGCAGGAAACGGCCCTCGGTGTACTTCACGCCGGGGATGTCGGAAATCAGGCGCAGGGTGGAGCCGTTGCCCACGCTGCCCACCACGGCGTCCAGGCCGATGGTCTTGAACTCATCCATGAAGGGCTCGGTGCCGATGAAGTGGTCGCCCAGGAACATCATGGCTTCCTTGCCCAGCTCGTGGGTGATGTCCACCATCTCCTTGGCCAGCTTGGCAACTTCGCGGCGCTGGAAGGCCTGGAAGTCCTTGAACTCCTTGCTGGGCACCCGGTACTGGTTGTTGTAGTAGCCCTGATCGATGATGAACTCGGGGCGGAACTTGTAGCCAACTTCCTCCTCAAACTGCTTCAGGATGTAGGGGGAAACGCTGGCGGAGTAGCCGTACCAGTCCACATACTTCTCGTTGGTCACCGCATTGTACATGTGTACGGGATCCCAGATCAGGTAGGCCAGGAAGCTCACGGTGTAGTCGTGGAAGGCGGCGCAGCCGGTGATCTCCACGCAGCCGGTGGTCTCGTTGTAGCTCCACTGCTCCACGGGAACCACCTCGCCGGTGGTGCGGTCGATCACTTCCCACCAGCGCTTGATGTCGTCGCGGGTGTTTACTTCCATCAGCTCCTGGGAAACGCCCTTCATCAGAGGAATCGACAGAGTGTCGCCGGTGGCGGTGTAGAAGCCGGTCATGATGTAGCACTGCTGCACCTCGTCCGGGTTGGCCTTTGCCCAGGCGTTGTCCTTCCGGGTGGTGTAGTAGGTGGAGTAGATCTTCGCGCCCACCTTGGTCAGCTCTTCGGGAAATTCAGTGCCGTCGCAGTCACGGATGGCGTCTGCGCCCCAGCGTTTCAGAATATCAATGGTCTCCGGCACAATGTCCAGATTGGTGGGAATGGTTACCCGGCCGGTCAGTTTTTTCTCGCTCATGTTGTTCCTCTTTTCCTGGTTTTGACCAAAATACGGCGTTCTGCCCGCTCGTTTCGGCGCGGGCAGAACGCCGCGTTTGTGCGTTTTATTTTGTGTAGGGTTTGTTATACAGATACAGCAGCACAAGGATGCCGGCCAGACCCACCAGCTGGATGCCCAGACCGATCATTCCCTGCCGGATGTCGGCCATGAAGCCCATGGAGTGGCCCGCAATGACCAGCGCCAGGCACACCAGTGCAGCAATGCCGGCCAGGATCAGTTTCACGGTCTTTTTGGTGTATTCATTCATCGTGTTTCCCTCCTTAGCCCTTCAGGCCGCCCAGAGTCATGCCCTGAGTGAGCTTTTTCTGTACACACATATACAGGATCAGCGTGGGGATCATGACCAGAACCAGACCGGCGTACATCTGGCCGTACTCGGCCTTGGCGTTCTGGGCCTTCATCAGGTTCAGCAGGCCAACCGGCAGGGTGCGGGCGCCGTTGGGATCGGTGAGCATGGTCATGGAGATGATGTACTCGTTCCAGTAAGCCAGGAACTCGAACAGGATTACGGTGATGATGCTGGGCTTGGCCATGGGCAGGATGATGCGCACCATGGTGGTGAAGTAGCCCGCGCCGTCCACATAGGCGGCTTCCTCGTAGTCCTTGGGCAGAGTGGCCAGGTAGCTGCTCAGCAGGTAGATGGTGAAGGGCAGCGTGGTGGAGGCCAGAACCACCGATACCACGAAGGGATTGTTCAAGAAAAAGGATTTGCCGAACAGAGAGTTCAGCACCCGGTCACCGGCCACGAACATCAGGAAGATGGGAACAACGATGTAGTTCACGTTGATGAACAGGCCGGCCATGAAGCCGCCGCGGATGACCTTGCGGCCGATGAAGTTGTAGCGGCTGAGCACATAGGCTGCAGGCAGAGCCACCAGCAGCAGGATCGCCAGCGACATGGCGGTGATCATGACCGAGGTCATGAAGTACTCGCCCATGCGGGCCTTGGTCCAGGCATCCACAAAGTTTTGCAGGTAGAGGCCCTGGGGCAGGGTGAAGGGGTTGCCGTAGAACTCGCTGTTCTGCTTTACGGATGCCATAAACACCCACGCCACAGGCACAATGATCGTGATTGCAAGCACGATCAGCACGATATAAATCACGGCTTTGATCAGCGCATCGCTTCTCTGGCCGCTTGTTTTCTTGTTTGCATTCATTCGCACACGCTTCCTTTCCGATCAGAATTCCAGCGCTTCGCGTTCGGTCACCTTGTTCACGATGGCGGCCAGTGCGAAGGAGAAGGTGAACACCACAACACCGATGGCCATGCCGTAGCCGTAGGTGGAGTTGGTGTAGGCCTGCTTGTACATGTAGCTCAGGAACACCTCGGTGGCGCCGTCCGGGCCGCCGTTGGTCATGGCCTTTACAAACAGGAAGCTCATGTTGATGTTGGAAATGATGAAGAAGGTCAGAGTGGTGCGGATGTTGGTCCAGATCAGAGGCAGGGTGATGCTGAAGAACTGCTTGGTCCGGGAAGCGCCCTCCAGGTTCGCGCTCTCGTACAGGCTTTCGGAGATGGAGGACATGCTGGCCATGTACATGACCATGTAGTAACCGATGGCCTGCCATACCATGGCGATGGCCAGGCTGTAGATAACGATCTTCTGGTCACCCATCCAGTAGATGGGCTCCGCGTCGCCCCGGAAGATGTTCAGGATGCTGTTCAGCAGGCCGTTGTTGGCGTCGTAGATGGCGCTGAAGATGGCGCTGATAACAACCACAGACAGAATGTTGGGGATGTAGAAGATCACGCGGAAGAAGTTCTGACCCTTGAGGTTTTCACGGGTCAGAATGGCGGCAAACAGCAGTGCGAACACGATGGTCACCGCTGTGACCAGCACGATCAGCAGGATGCTGTTGCGGCAGGAACGGAGGAAGTTTTCATCCTTGAACAGGGTGACAAAGTTTTCCAGACCCACAAATTCCTGATTGGGGGAATAGCCGCCCCAGCGGAACAGGGACATGCGGAACACGTTGAATGTGGGGATTGCCAGGAAAATGAACGCCAATATTGTAGCCGGCGCCACGCATGCCACAATAAACCGGCTGCGCGCTTTATTTTTTTGCATTGTGCCAACTCCTCTCACCTAAAAGGCGGTGAACAAAAGGCTGATTCCTTCTGTTCACCGCCCGGTTTACCAGATTACCTACGCGGCAGGCGCCTTACGGCGCATCCAGTTTGCCATGCGCATTTGAACATTGTGGCCAGCGCCGACAACGTTTACTCCATGGCTGCGGCCATGGTCTTGCAGGCATCCTGCATATCGGTATGCCACTGCTCAGCAGTCTTGTTGCCGTTCACAACGCTGTCCATGGTGAAGCAGAAGACCTGCTTGAAGTCCATGCCTTCCACGGGCTTGGTGGTGGCGAAGGTGCCGATGGCAGCCTTGGCGCCGTTGTCGTATACGCTGTAGTAGACCTTGTTGTCGTCGCTCAGCTTGTCGGTCATACCAACGATGGGCTGAACCGCACCGGACTCGGCGAAGATGGCAGCAGCCTCATCGCTGTACAGGTAGCTGATGAATACCTTGGCCAGCTCCTGATTCTGAGAACCGGCGGGAACCCAGCACTGCTCGAAGAAGGTGTAGCTGTAGCGGTCGCCGCCCTGCTCCATTGCAGGCAGAGCCATGAAGCCCCACTCGAAGCCGTCAGCACGGGGAGCGTCGGCCATCTCGCCGATGACCCAGTTGCCGTTGGGCATGAACAGCGCCTTGTTGTCCAGGATCAGCTGCTGGTTCTTGGTGAAGTTGTCGGAGTTGCCGTTGGAGGGAGTGGACTTCTCGGTGTTCGCAGCCAGCTTGCCCAGCACGTCGAACATCTGACCCATCTCTTCGCTGGCCCAGGTAGCCTCGTCGTAACGCAGAGCGTTGTTGAAGAAGTCCTGACCGCCCACCTCAGGGATCATGGCGTAGATGAACGCATCCAGGTAGCCGGCGGTGGGGTAAGTAAACAGGGGGATGTCGGTCTGGTCGGCCAGAGCGAAGAACTCATCCCAGGTGGTGGGCAGGGTCAGCTCGCCGCCGCCCTCGGTGAAGTTTGCCTTGTTGTAGAACAGACCGCAGGGGCCGTAGAACATGGGCATCATGTAAACGCGGTCGTCGTTGTAGGGGTTGGTGGTCAGGTTGCCGGTGAAGCCGGGGATGATCTTCTCGCCCACGGTCACATCCTCACCCAGAACCTTCATGTCCAGAACGTCGCTCAGGTCGGTCAGAGCGTTCTCTTTCAGCATGGTCTCGGGCAGAGCCTTCTCACGGCCGGTGGCCAGATGAACCACGTCATAGAAGTTGCCGGCCTTCATCTGGGGATCGATCACGTCCTCCAGGTTCTTGTCGGTGGTCAGCTCTACGGTAGCGCCGGTCTTGGCTTCGAAGCCATCCACAACCTTCTGCCACATCTCGGAGCCGTAAGCGGTCTCAATGGCGGCGACCTTCAGGGTCTGGCCGGCGTAATCGCCCTCTGCAGAAGCGGTGGAGCCGGACGCGCCGGAAGCGGCGGTGCTGGTAGAGCCGGTGCTGGTGGTGCCACCGCCGCAAGCGGTGAACACGGATGCAGCCATCATGACTGCCAGCAGCATGCTAAGTGCCTTTTTCATAGTGTACCTCCTGTTTCGTGTATCCATAACGCAGGGACGGAAGGAACGCTGTTGCACTTCCTTCGGTTTTCGCGCTTCCCTGCATTTCCTGATTCCAGTATACCGTTTCCAACCAGGAATACAAGAGTTTTCTTGCTCTAACTTTTATACCGCTTGTTTTTGTGTTCATTTTCCCCAGTATGCGCTCCTTTTGGGAGTAATTTTTGTATTTAACATCAACAAAAAACCCAAACAATTTCTGGCTATATTGCCATTGTCAAAAAATTCGTAGAACAGCTCACTATTTTTTGTTTTTATCGTCAATTCAAAACGACCAATTTTCCATCATACTCTCATATTTTTTCACTTTATCAACCAAAATTGTTCATGCAAATTTGCATTTTAAAAAAATGGCGTTATAATAAAGCCAAACAATCGATTATATTTTGCTCAATATTTTATAAATTCTCCGGAATTTTAGGTCTTTTGCCTTGTGCAGCCGCCGAACGGATGCAAATCGTTCGGATATGCGGCCGTAAAAATATCCGGCAGGGAGGTTTTTGCATGAGCACCAAACGATATGACCTGGATCTGAGCGCTTCCCAGCGTTCACCGGGCTCCTTTTCCGCCCTTCTGGGAAACGCCAGCCTGCTGTATGTGACCGACGCTCAGTTTAACACAGACTGGCACAGCACCCTGCACAGCCACCCCAACATGGAGCTGTTTTACTGCGTGCGGGGCATCGGCGAGTTCCGCATGAAGGACCGGGTGCTGCCCGTGGGCAGCGATGACATGATCATCATCAACCCCAACGTGGAACACACGGAATCCAGCATCCCCAGCAATCCACTGGAATACATCGCTCTGGGCATCAGCGGGGTGGACCTGGTGTTCGACACCAAGGGCCAGCAGTTTTCGGTGCTGAACTATCGGGAATCCCGTTCCGAGATCGCGGCGCTGCTGCGGATGCTGATCTCGGAGGCCTCCACCCAGCCGCCGGGCTGGGAGAATGTCTGCCAGCATCTTCTGGTGGTGCTGCTCTCGCTTTTGCTACGGCACACCCATTTTACCCTGAACAGCGAGCAGGAGCTGCACACCAACAAGGAATGCGCCGCCGCCCGCCGCTACATCGACGAACACTTTGCCGAGCCCATCGACCTGAATCAGCTGGCAAACCTCACCCACGTGAACAAGTATTATCTGGCCCATTCCTTCAAGAAGGAATACGGCATCTCCCCCATCAACTATCTGATTGAGCGGCGGATCCGGGAAAGCAAATATCTGCTGGAGCACACCGACCACAACCTCTCTGAGATTGCTCATTTTCTGGGTTTTTCCTCCTCCAGCTATTTTTCCCAGAGCTTCCGCCGGTTCACCGGCCAAAGCCCCACCGATTATCGGAAAACCAGCCGATGCACCGATGAGGATCTCTCCGCCGAGCCCGACAACTGAGCAAAACAAAAGCGCCTTCGCCGAACATCGGCAAAGGCGCTTTTTGTCTGGTGGGCCATCCAGGACTTGAACCCGGGACCAATCGGTTATGAGCCGACAGCTCTGACCAGCTGAGCTAATGGCCCTTACGGGCGGCGAACCGCTCGAATGTTTTTATTATACCAGAACCAAAGCCCGGTTGCAAAGCATTTTTTGCAGCAGAGGCCGCCGTCAAATTCTGCCATACATCTTGCACACCAGCCGCAGGCTCAGATCTCCAAAGTGGCCGGCGTTGCGGCGCACCACATCCACGGTGCTCAAGGGCCGGAAATATTCGCCCTGCCGCTGCACTGCGGCGCGGGTGTATTCCAGATAACTGCCCTCGTAGATGGCATACGGTTCCAGCCGGTGCAGCAGCGACTGCACCTGAATGACGCGCAGGCCAAGGCAGCGGCTCACAAACTCCACGCAGGTGAAAGCCCCGGGCAGGGCCAGATGGAACCCCACCACACTGGCCATGGCCCCGTATGTATTGTAGATGGTGCGGCCCGGCTGGGCCCGGCAGACCATGAGCATGTTGCGGGCGGCGTCGAACTGGCGCCGGGTCACCGGCACCCGGCAGACCCGCACCCGGATGTCGCCCTCGTCGCACAGGCGGCCCGCATCCTCGGCCACAAAGCCGCCCGCCAGCGCATTGTGCTTGTTGCGGCGGGCAAAGGAATAACAGACCGCCAGATCCGGCCGCAGGCTGATGGAAACATGGTTATAGCTGCTCCCGGTCACCGCCCGGATCATCCGGCCCATCCCGGTGTTGGTGTGGGAAAACATCACATACAAATCCGGCAAATTCCTTCGCCTCCTTTTTTGAATTTACGAAAAAGCCTGTTATTTCAGACCGGCGCACCGGCCTGCCAGATACCCCGCGCCCATCAGGCCCGCCTGGTTGCCCAGCTGCGCAGGAATCAGCCGGCAGCCCCGGAAACTGGGCTTTAAAAGCGGCTGCAGCTGCCGGGCCAGCTGGCTCTGGATGTAGTCCTGCTTCATCACGCCGCCGCCCAGCACCACAGCTTCCGGGTCAAAGGCGTGGATAAGCGACACAAGGCCATAGCTGATCTCGCGGATCCAGCCGTCCACTTCGGCCCGCACGCTGTCATCCTCCAGCCGTGCGAAGATGGCCCGGCCGTCGGTCAGTTCCGGAAAGCGGGCGCTTACCCGTTTTACCAGCGCAGTGGTACTGGCGTAGCGCTCATAGCTGCCCGTGCCCTGGCAGGCCGGGTCCACCGCCTCCGGATGGGTGATCAGGCCGCCAAATTCCCCGGCGCTGCCCAGGCTGCCCCGGTACAGCTGCCCGCCCGCAAAGGCCGCGCCGCCGATGCCGGTACCAAAGGTGAGCATCAGGAAATCCTGTTTTCCCTTTGCCGCACCGAAGGCGTATTCGCCCATGGCAGCGGCGTTAACATCGTTTTCCACCGCCACCGGCAGGCCCAGCTGCTGCTCCAGCAGAGTTTTCGGGTTCATACCGGTGTAACCGGGAATGTTGCAGGCAAACCGGATGCGACCGGTCTGCGGCTCCACCTCTCCGGCAGTGGAAATGCCCACACACTGCACACCGGGCATCCCATGCACCAGCTCCGCCACATTCCGGAGCATCTGCTCTGCGCCGGCAGCCGCATTGGTGGACGTTTCCTGCAAAGAGGAAAGCCGCCCGTCCTCCAGCACCGCCGTTTTAATATAAGTACCGCCAATGTCCACACACGCTGTTCTCATGGAAAAGCCTCCATTTTTCCCTTTGCTTTTGTGCGAAAGGGTCATTTGAGGGTTATTATACCAGACTCCGACGGAATTTGGAAGAGAAGCCGGTCTGATATAAAAAATGTGCCGCAAGCAAACACAGCTTGCGGCGAGCTGAAACATCGCAACACAACAGATACTTTTACACTGGCTTCTTCGCTGTATTGATGGAAGCAATCAGCAATCGTTTGACCTCTGTGCATTGCTTTAAAATAGCAGAATCTTCATAATAACCGTTCTCAATCAACAGTTCCAGCCAGCATTCACTTTCCGAACATTCTTTCAGGGCAATCTGCAATTTTGCAATAAAATCAGCCTTACCGTGGGCATACATGGCTTCCCGGATATTCGCCCCCCCACGCTGGTACCAGATCGAATCAGCTGATTGGCGAGAACGCCCTCCCGTTTTTCACGCTTGATTTCATTACATACCCGGATAATTTCTAAAGCGAAGGCTTTGGATTTATCCTGCAACGGACTGCGCACAATCATCACCCCAACCATTAAAATCCGTGCCGCGCATGCGGCACACCTTACTTATTCACTATTCCCTCTTCACTATTCCCTTCCAAAAATCGACTCTGCCGGTTTAGTGAAGAGTGAATAGTGAACAGGGAATAAGGAAAAATCGACAAGCTCCTTATCGGAACTTGCTTCCGGGGCCCCCGCGAAAGTTTGCAAAGCAAAGTTTCGTGGGGAGAAGGAGGAATGACGCAGCGGTATGAGAAAAGCCCGGTCTTTCGACCGGGCTTTTTGAATGGAGCGCAGTCCATCGGGCAGGCCACGCCCTGCTGGGGCCCCCATGAAAATTTGCGGAGCAAATTTTCATGGGGAAGTGAGGAGCGACGCAGGGATGAAGAAAGCCCCGGTCCTTCGACCGGGGCTTTTGCACGGACCGGAGTCCGCGACGAACTGGAGCTGGTGGACGGATTCGAACCCCCGACCTGCTGATTACAAATCAGCTGCACTACCAGCTGTGCTACACCAGCATATTCAGCAAGAAATATTATACCAAAAAAACTGCCCGCGTGCAAGACAGATTTTGCCGCCGGTCCCCTTTTCCTAGTTTCGGGGCCCGGCGGCAATGTTCATCTGTTTAAACGCGGCGGCTCAGTTTGCCGCAGCCAGCGCCTTCTGCAGCGCGCAGAAATCCTCCAGCGTCAGCTGTTCGGGGCGGGCGGTGGGGCTCAGTCCCGCCGCCTGGAGCGCGGCGGCCACCTTTGCCTTGGGCAGGCCCATGCCGTTGCTGATGGAGTTGGCCGCGGTCTTGCGCCGCTGGCCGAAGGCCGCACGCACCAGCTTGAAGAAGCCTGCTTCGTCCTCCACCTGCACCGCGGGCTGCTGGCGCACCTGCAGCTGGATCACCGCGCTGGTCACCTTCGGCGGCGGATAAAAGCTGCCGGGCTGCACCGTGAACAGCAGCCGGGGCTTTGCGTAGTAATCCACCGCGTAGCTGATAGCGCCCGCCTCACGGGTGCCCGGGGTGGCGGTGATGCGGTCCGCCGCTTCCTTCTGCACCATAACGGTGATATGCTGGATGGGCAGCTTCTCCTCCAGCAGCCGCATCAGGATGGGGCTGGTGATGTAATAGGGCAGGTTGGCGCACACCGCCACCGGCATTCCGGCAAATTTCTCCCGGATCAGCCCGGCCAGATCCACCTTCAGTACATCCTGCAACAGGATCTCCACGTTATCGAACTCGGCCAGCGTTTCCGCCAGCAGGGGCGGCAGGCGCTGGTCCACCTCAATGGCCACCACCTTGTTCGCCCGCAGGGCCAGCTCCTTGGTGAGCACGCCCACGCCAGGGCCCACCTCGATCACGCCCCAGCTCTTGTCGATGCCCGCGGCCTCCACAATCTTGGGGCAGATGCCGGGGTTCACGATGAAGTTCTGCCCGAACCCCTTGGACAGTGCAAAATCATACCGGGCACACAGGTCCCGGATGGTGGAAATATCCGTTAAATTGGGCATAGGGTCCCGCCTTTCTGTTTGTGTTGCGCCTGCCGGAGCCTTTGCCCGGGCAGACAGCAGCGCCCCGCAGCCCATTTAACGGGCCGCCGGAGCGCTGCGCGATCGTATTCAAAAGATTTATTCGCCGTCGGTGGCTTCGCTGGCCGGGGCCGCGGAATCCGCACCCTCGCTGGTGGCCTCGCCGCCCTCACCGGCGGATGCATCGCCGCTGGCCGCGCTGCTGGAGGTCTCACTGGAGGCAGCGGTGCCGCCGTTCATGGTCTGGGCCACACCCAGCGCCTTCTGCACCTGGGTATCCTCCTCCACGCTCACCAGAGTGGTGTCGCTGCCGTCAGCCTTGGCGGCCACCTCCACATCCACGGTCAGACCGGTGCCGTCAAAGCTGGTCTTGTCCGAGGTGAGCATCTTGGCGGTGGTGATGACCACGGCGCTGCCGTCGCTCATGCGGTGGGGCTCCGCCTGGATGGTGCCCTTGCCCGCAGTGGTGGTGCCCACCAGCTGTGCACCGGAAAGCTGACGCAGGCTGGCTGCAAACAGCTCCGCCGTGCTGGCAGTGCCGTTGTTTACCAGCACCACCATGGGCAGATCCACATAGCTCTCGTCGCTGGAGCCCAGTAGGGTCTGCTCACCATTCTTATCCTCGGCGAATACGATATCCGCCTCGGGCACCAGCTGATCGATGCAGTTCACCGCCACATCCAGCTGACCGCCCACGTTGTCGCGCAGGTCAAAGACCAGGGCCTTGGCCCCCTGGTTCTGCAGCTCCTCCACCGCCTTGCTGAAGGTGCCCTGGGTGGTACCGTCGAACCGGTAGATCTTGATGTAGCCATAGCTTTCGCCCAGCATCTGGTATTCCACACTGGGGATGGTATAGCGGCTGCGGTTGATGGTGTGGTCGGCGGTGGTGCCGTCCGGCGCCATATAGGTCACGGTGACCTCGGTGCCCGCTTCGCCCTGCAACTGGGCGGTCACGTTGGCGGCTGTCAGACCCTTCACCTCGGCTCCGTTGATGGCGGTAATGAAACCGCCCACCTGCAGGCCCAACTCCGAAGCGGGGCTGGAATCGTAGACCTTGGTGATGCGGGCGTAACCCGAGGAATCCTTCACCACATCCACGCCGATGCCCATGATGTTGCCGTTCTGCACCTCCACCAGCTCGGCATACTGCTTCGCGGTGTAGTAGTTGGCGTTCTTGTCGCCAATGCCCAGAACATAGCCGTAGGCCATCATGTCGTTCAGGGTAGCATCCTGGATGTCGCCGTAGTAGTTGGCGCGCACGTACTTGTCCAGCTCGGCGATTTTGCTGTACATGCTCTCCTTTTCCTTAACGGAAGGGATGGTGGCGTCGAACATCTGGCGCGCCAGAATCATGGTGATGGAAAAGGTCACCGTCATGGCGATGATGGCGATGGTCAGCGCCATGCTGATGGAAATTTTCTTGTTCATGGTCTTGCGTTTCCTCCGTGGCGTTTGCCGGTCAGATCAGATAGGCGATCTGGATCGCCATGGAGCTGAAGATGGTGAGCACCATGAGCACGGCAAGCACCAGACTCACGGTACGAACGAGTTTTTTGTTGTCCTTCATGGGGCTCCTTTCCTGGTTGGGGCGGCGATCAGAACGCCACGTAGTTGCGGGGGTTCTGCTTCACGCCGTTGATGCGCACTTCAAAATGCAGATGGTTGCCGTAGGAATTTCCGGTATTTCCCACATAGCCGATCACGTCGCCCTGCTTCACCGACTGGCCCACGCCCACGGCAATGCTGCTCATGTGGGCATACAGGGTGGTCACGCCGTCGCCGTTGTCCACCATGACCACGTTGCCGTAGCTCCAGTGGCCGGTGGTGGAGGAGATGACGCCGTCATGGGCGGCCTTGATGGGGGTGCCGTAGGGAGCGGCGATGTCCATGCCGCTGTGGCCGGTCTGAATCACGCCGTTGATGTTCTGGGTGGCGCCGAACTCGGTGGTCACCCGGCCGGCGATGTCCAGCGGCCAGCGGAAGCCCTCGGCGCACACACCGCTGCCGGTGGACGCCTGACTGGCCACCCAGGCCTCGTACTGCTTTTCGGCCTCATCGGCCTTCTTCTGCATCTCGGCCACCACAGTCTCCTGTGCCTGAGCCGCGGCCTCCTTGTCGCTGATGGTCTTATTCTGGGCCTGGATGTTGGCAGCCAGCTGGTTCTCCTTGCTGTCCAGAGCGGCTTTTGCATCCTCCAGATCGGCCTTGGCTGCTTCCAGAGCGGCCTCCTCTTCCTCCAGCCGTGCCTTCTCGTCGTTCATCTCCTGCAGGATCTCGGTATCCTTTTCGCTGATGCGCTGCAGGTTGTCGGAGTAGGTGAGCAGGTCGTACAGGCTCTGGGCGCTGGCCAGCACCGCCACGGCGCCGGTATCCTGCATCACCTGCATGGCCTGCATGCGCTCCTTGAAGTCCGCCCAGCGCTCGTCGATCACCGCCTGCTGATCCGCGATGGCCTGCTGCTGGATGGCGATCTCGCTGTTCTTCTGGTTGATCTGATCGATGGTGTCGTTGATCTGGCTGATGATGATGGTCTGCTGGTTTTCCAGACTCTTCTTCTGCTGCTCAGCCTTGTTCTTCTCGTTTTTGATCTGCTGGAGGACCTGCTCTTCCTTTTTCAGCTCCTGCTCGGCCTTCTCCCAGTCGGATTTATAATCGGCGTTTACCGCCGCGCCGCCGCATACGGCAGCCATGCACACAGCCAGCGCGCCGCACAGCGCCCGCCGCCAGGGTGCCCGAAGTTGCTTGCTCATGAGAATCGCTCCTTTTGCTGGTGCCCGCGGCCGGCCGGCCACGGAGCGCGGTTTATACGTGCAGGTATTTGCGGATGGAGGTGGCGGTGCCCACGCTGCCGATCAGGCTGCCGAAGGCCAGAAAAGCCACCAGAACCTGCCACCAGACCTTGTCCATGCCCAGCAGCACGTCGTTCAGGATGGTACCCCAGAAGGCGGGGAAATCCACGCAGTAGATGAGCAGCAGCTGATAGCCGCCCAGTACGATGGCCGAGGAGATCACACCGGCGATCAGGCCCACGGCGATGCCCTCCACAAAGAAGGGCAGACGAATGAAGCCGTTGGTGGCGCCCACGTACTTCATGATGTTGATCTCCTTGCGGCGGGCGAACACGGTGAGGCGGATGGTATTGCTGATGACCACGATGCTCACGAAGCCCAGCACCACCACAAGGCCCACGCTGATGACGGTGACCGCCTTGTGGATGTTCACCACCAGGTCAGACAGGCCGGTGGGCACGTTCACATCCACCACGCCCGAGATACTCTCCAGCTGGGGCACAATCTCCTCCATCTGGCCCACATCCTGCAGAACCACCTTGTAGTTGGCCAGGAAGGGGTTTTCCTCGCCCTCGAACACATCGAACAGCTCGCCCTTGTCGCCCATGGATTCCCGCATCAGGTCCAGCGCTTCATCCTTGGAGACATAGGTCACTTCCTTCAGGCCGCTGATGGAGCGCAGAGCGCTGTCCACCGAGGCGAGACCCGTCTCGTCCAGGTTTTCGTCCAGATAGACGACCACCTCGTTCTGGCTGCGCAGATAGATCATCAGGCTGTTCATGTTGGCGGTGAACAGGCCCGCAACACCGGTGATGATGAGGCATACGGTGAGCACGCCCACGCTGGCAAAGCTCATCAGCCGGTTGTTGATCATGTTGTGAAGGCCCTGACGGGCAAGGTATTTAAAGCTGGACCACTTCACAGGATCACCTCCCCTGCATCTTCTCCGGACTCCTGCCGGTTCAGGGAGTCGTCGATCACGTTGCCGTGGTCAATGGTGATGACCCGCTTGCTGAAGTGGCGGGCCAGCTCATGCTCGTGGGTAACCACCACCACGGTGATGCCCACGCTGTTGATGGCGCTGAGCAGCTCCATCATCTCGATGCTCAGCTCCGGGTCGATGTTGCCGGTGGGCTCGTCGGCAATGATCAGCTGGGGGCTGTGCACCAGAGCACGGGCCAGCGCCACGCGCTGCTGCTCGCCGCCGGAAAGCTCATCCGGGTATTTGTCCATCTTTTCGGAAAGGCCCACCAGGCTGAACACGTAAGGCACCCGGCTGGCGATCTTCTTTTCGGGGATGTTGGTCACCCGCATGGCGAAGGCCACGTTCTCGTAGGCGGTCATGCTGGGAATGAGGCGGAAGTCCTGGAACACCACGCCCATGTTGCGGCGCAGATAGGGCACGTCCTTTTCCTTCATGCGGGTCAGGTCCTTGCCGTTCACAAACACCCGGCCGCTGGTGGCCTTTTCCTCCCGCAGGATCAGCTTGAGGAAGGTGGATTTGCCCGCGCCGGAATGGCCCAGAACAAACACGAACTCGCCTTTTTGGATGTGAAGGCTCACATTTTTCAGTGCGGTGTTGCCCCCGGGGTACACCTTGGAAACGCGGTCAAATACAATCATTTTTTCTCCCCATACGCCGCCCGGCTGCGGGCGGCATGGCCGCGGGTGCGGCCTGTTTTTCCTTTTTTGCTTGCTGTTTCGCTGTTACAAAACGAGGGCCGGCGCATTCGGCCGGCACCGCGGTGCGAAAATTGCACTGCGGCGCGGCATAGCGGCCGGCCCATGGGCAGACATCGCCGCCCGGCACAGGCCCTGGGGGCCTGCGCGCAATCAGTATTTTGCCGGGTTGGCGCTCAGATATTTCTTTACCATCAGTGCCACCTTGAACACGATGGCGTCGTCGAATTCCCGCAGGTCCAGACCGGTGAGCTTCTTGATCTTCTCCAGGCGGTACACCAGGGTGTTGCGGTGTACGAACAGGCCACGGCTGGTCTCGGAAACGTTCAGATTGTTCTCGAAGAAGCGCTGGATGGTGAACAGAGTCTCATTGTCCAGGCTTTCGATGCTGCCCTGCTTGAACACCTCGCGCAGGAACATCTCGCACAGGGTGGTGGGCAGCTGGTAGATCAGGCGGGCGATGCCCAGATTGTCGTAGCTGATGATGGACTGCTCGGTGTCGAACACCTTGCCCACCTCCATGGCCACCTGGGCTTCCTTGAAGCTGGCGGCCAGGTCCTTCACGTTGGCGATGGGGGTACCGATGCCAACGGTGGCCTTGATGTAATGCTCGCCGGACAGGGTATCCACGATGCTGGAGGCCAGCTTTTCCAGATCCTTCTGGTCGATGCCCCGCTTGATCTCCTTCACCAGCACGGTGTCGGTCTCGCTGATGTTGAACACGAAGTCCTTCTGCTTGTCCGGGAACAGGCTGCTCACCACATCGTAGGCGGAGATGTCGGTGCCGCTGGTCACGCGGATCAGGAACACCACCCGGGACACATCGGTGGCAAAGTGCAGCTCGCGGGCCTTGGCGTAGATATCGCCGGGCAGGATGTTATCCAGCACCACGTTCTTGATGAAGTTGGCCTTATCGAACTTCTCGTCGTGGTACTGCTTGATGCTCTGCAGGCTGATGGCGAGCAGGCTGGCAAACTGAGCGGCAGTATCGTCGGTGCCTTCCACATACACGGCGTAATCGTTGTGTTTGTTGGAGCTGAACTGATGGTAGCTGCAGCCGTCCTTGACGAAGCAGTCGCCGGCCAGGCGCTCGGCCACAAAGCCGTCCCGCACCTCGCCGATCATGTTCAGATCGGAACAGGAAATCACGGTGCCGGTCTCATCCACCACACCGACCACCCGATTGATGGCGTCCTTCATCTGGTAGACAACACCCTGAAACACTCTGTTTGCCATAATACGCTCCCCTTTTATTTGACGGTAATGTTTTCCACAATAAGCTTTGTGATATTTGAACAATTGCACAGGCTCTCTGTGTATATTTTACACAAGGGAATATACTTTTGCAACATATTTCAACGATTTTTTCTGCCATTTATTGTGTAATTTTGAATACCGGCCAAAAACCCGGGGTTCAGGCACCCTTTTAGCCTACAACAAAATTGTGTAAGTTTTTTGATAGAACTGCAAAAAAACGGCTTCACAAGGCCATTTTCAGGCATTTTCGCCGCCCGGGGCAAGGCCGGGTGCAAGCCGGGCCAGCTCTTCGGCGGAAAGCTCCCGCCACTGGCCCGGGGCCAGCTCCGGGTCCAGCGAAAGACCCCCGATGGCCTGCCGGTGCAGCTCGTTGACCCCTGCATCCAGCACGCCGAACATCCGCTTGATCTGGTGGTAGACCCCCTGCCGCAGCACCACGGTGGCGGCAAGCGAGTTCTCCGGGTCCGGGATGAGTCCCGCGGGCTGCATCCGCTCCCCATCCGCCAGGGTCACACCCTCCTCAAAGGCGGCCACCATGGCCGGGGTGACCGGGGTGTCCAGCTCCACCCGGTAGGTCTTGGGCACGTGGCGGCGGGGCGAAAGAATCGCGTGGGCGAAGGCCCCGTCGTCGGTGAGCAGCACAAAGCCGGTGCTGGTCTTGTCCAGCCGGCCCGCCGGGAACAGCTCCCGCCGGGGGAAGGCGCCTTCCAGCAGGTCCACCACGGTGCGATCCCGCTTGTCGGTGCTGGCGCTCACCACGCCCTTGGGCTTATTGAGCATAATGTACACGAACTGCTGACAGCTGAGAGGTTTGCCCTCGGCGGTCACCGTCTCGGCACCGGACAGAGCAGTGTCGGCCTTTTTGCAGACCTTTCCATCCACCGTGACCCGGCCCTTGGTGATCAGGGTCCGGGCCGCGCTGCGGGGCAGCTGCAGGCTCTGGGCAACGAACTTGTCCAGCCGCATCTCAGTTCTCCTCCAGCAGACGGCCCTTGTTGGCCTTGCCCCGCAGCTGCTGGATGTCCAGCGCGAACATGACCACCGCGGGCATGCCCTTCATGGTGCGCTCGTAGGCGGGGGTGTCCACATGGTCGGCGGAGTATTTTTCGCAGATGGCCCGCATGGCCGCCATCCGCTCGCTCTCCTCGGTGAGGATGCGCACCGGTCCCTGGGCGATGGCGCTGGCGTAGATTACCTCGAACCGCTCGGGCACGTTGTGGGCGTAGAGCACCGCCGTGAAGCTGGCCCGGCCGTCCCGGGTGATGTTCTCCAGCTTCTGGCCCCGCTTGGCCGAATGGAAGTAGAGGGTGTCGCCCTTCAGGGCAAAGGCCATGGGCGCGGCGTAGGGCCAGCCGTCCTCGTTGATGGTGGCCAGCGTGCCGAAGTTCGCCTTGCGCAGCACCTCCTTTGCATCCTCCTCACTCAGTTTTCGATCGACCCGGCACAGCTCCCGCATCGTTTTTCCCGCCTTTCCTTTTTGTTCGGACCACTTTGAGGCCCGTTGATTCTGTATGGGCAGCACTGCATCCTTCACAGTAAACGCTTCCGGCGCGTTCCTCCATCCGGAACGATGCAGCATTGCCTATCGTATTATAGCACATTCCGGCCTCAAGGGCCCGTTCTGTGTTTCTTTTTGTATTATTTCAATTTATTTCCACAAAATATTTGTTTTTCTGTGTATTTCGTTCTATAATAAGTTCATGGTTTGCCGGTAAAAACCGGTATGCGCGTTTGCGCCAGAAAAGGAGGTCTCGCCCCATGCGGACAGCGGTCAAAAAGAATGCCCGCCGCCAGGAACTGCTGGAACAGATCTACCCTATGATCGATCAGGTGGGCTACGAAAACCTGACCGTACGGGGCATCTGCACCAGCCTCGGAATATCCACCGGCACCTTTTATCACTATTTCCCGGAAAAAGCCGATCTGCTTTTGGCCTTTTTCGCGGGCATCGACGATTTTTACCAGCAGGAAGTGCTCCCCCGCTTCGGGCCGGATGAGGCGGCCAATCTTGACCGGTTCATCCACAGCTACGGCGTTTACTGCCAGCGGGTGGGCGCGGGGGTCTGCCGCTGTTTGACCAGCGCCCCCGCCCACGACGCCAAACGCAACTATCTTTCCGAGAGCCGGCCCATCAGCCGGATTCTGGAGGAGCTGATGATCCGGGGCGCGGCCAGCGGCCGGTTCACCTGCCCCTTCCCGCCGGAGCAGTGCGCCCGCATGGTGATGGTCTCGGTGCGGGGCCACGGCTCCGACTGGGCCAAGCGGGGCGGCGAATACGATCTGATCCGCGCGCTGGACGATTACGCCCTGCTGCTGCGCATCGCGCTGGACTGCCGGCTCTGAGCTGCATTCCCTTCCCTGTATGCAAAACGCCCTCTGCTTTTGAAAGAGCAGAGGGCGTTTTTTCTTTTTATGTCAGCCGGAGCCGCCGCGCCTGTAAAATCAGACGTTCAGCTCGGCGTGCTGGCCCGCAGCCTCCGGGTGAGCGGCCAGCACGGGACGGATGACCTCATTGAGGAACTCCTCCACCTGCTGGGCGCTGCGGCCGGTGAAGTGCTCGGGCACCAGAACGCCGTCGATGTCGGCATGGGTCAGGCCGAAGCTGGCGTCGTTCACCACACGGTCGATCAGGTCGTTGGGCTTGCCCTCCTCCTTCACCTGCGCGGCGGCGGCGATGGAGTGCTGGCGCAGCTTCTCGTGCAGCTCCTGACGGTCGCCGCCCTTCTTCACAGCGCTCATCATGATGTTCTCGGCAGCCATGAAGGGCAGCTCGGCCATCACGCGGCTGCGGATAACCTTGGGGTAAACCACCAGGCCGTCGCACACGTTGAGCAGGATGTTCAGGATGGAATCGGCGGCCAGGAAGGCCTCGGCCACAGCAATGCGCTTGTTGGCAGAGTCGTCCAGGGTGCGCTCGAACCACTGGGTGCCGGCGGTGAAGGCCGGGTTCAGGATGTCCACCATCAGGTAGCGGGCCAGGGCGCAGACGCGCTCGCAGCGCATGGGGTTGCGCTTGTAGGGCATGGCGGAGGAACCGATCTGGTTCTTCTCAAAGGGCTCCTCCATCTCCTTGAAGTTGGCCAGGATGCGGATGTCGGTGCACATCTTCATGGCGCTCTGGGCAAGGCCAGACAAAGCGCTCAGCACCTGGAAGTCCACCTTGCGGCTGTAGGTCTGGCCGGACACGGGAACCACCTTGTCGAAGCCCAGCTCGGCGGCGATGGAGGCCTCCACCGCCTTGATGCGGGCGGAGTCGCCCTCGAACAGCTCCACGAAGCTGGCCTGGGTGCCGGTGGTGCCCTTGCTGCCCAGCAGGGCCAGAGCGTTCATCCGATTGGTGATCTCCTCGTAGTCCATGTACAGCTCGTTCAGCCACAGGCTGGCGCGCTTGCCCACGGTGGTGAGCTGGGCGGGCTGCAGATGGGTGTAGGCCAGGGCGGGCATATCCTTGTACTGGTCGGCAAACTTGGCCAGCAGAGCCAGAACGCCCACCAGCTTCTTCTGCACCAGCTCCAGGCCCTCCTTCATCACCAGCACGTCGGTGTTGTCGCCCACGTAGCAGCTGGTGGCGCCCAGGTGGATGATGCCCTTGGCATTGGGGCACTGCAGGCCGTAGGCATACACATGGCTCATCACGTCATGGCGGCATTCCTTCTCGCGGCGGATGGCATCCTCATAGTTGATGTCGTCCTTGTGGGCCTCCAGCTCGGCGATCTGCTCGTCGGTGATGTTCAGGCCATTGGCCTTCTCGGCCTTGGCCAGGGCGATCCACAGCCGGCGCCAGGTGCGGAACTTGTTGTCCTCCGAGAAGATGTACTGCATCTCGGGGGAGGCGTAACGGGTCTCGAAGGGAGAGATGTATTTATCGTGGGACATATTGGTTCCCCTTTCTCTGGTTTCTCATAAAGGGCGGGCGGGGCGCATAAGGCCTCGCCCGCCCGCTTTGTTTTTTGGGCTTACAGCTTGAAGTAATCCACGCCGCCCTCGAACAGGGGCTGGTACTTGTTGCCGGGCACGTTCTTGTACAGCTCGTCGCCGCTGCGCTCGGTGTGGCCCATCTTGCCCAGCACACGGCCGTCCGGGCTGGTGATGCCCTCGATGGCCAGCACGCTGCCGTTGGGGTTGTAGCGCAGGTCCATGGTGGGCTGGCCCGCCGCATCCACATACTGGGTGGCCACCTGACCGTTCTCGATCAGGCTCTTCACCACCTCATCGCTGGCCACGAAGCGGCCCTCGCCGTGGCTGATGGCGATGGTGTGGACCTCGTCCACGCTGCAGCGGCTCAGCCAGGGGCTCTTGCCCGAGGCGATGCGGGTGTTCACCAGCATGCTCTGGTGGCGGTTGATGGTGTTGAAGGTCAGGGTGGGGCATTCCGCGGTGATGGGGCGGATCTCGCCGTAGGGCACGAGACCCAGCTTGATCAGCGCCTGGAAGCCGTTGCAGATGCCCAGCATCAGGCCGTCGCGCTTTTGCAGCAGCTCGTGCACCGCCTCGGTGACCGAGGGAGCGCGCAGGAAGGCGGTGATGAACTTGGCGCTGCCGTCCGGCTCGTCGCCGCCGGAGAAGCCGCCGGGCAGCATCACGATCTGGCTCTCCCGGATGGCCTGGGTCAGGGCGGCGCAGCTCTCGGCAACCGCCGAGGCGCTCAGGTTGTTGATGACCAGCACCTTCGGGTCCGCACCGGCACGGGCAAAGGCGCGAGCGGTGTCGTACTCACAGTTGGTGCCGGGGAATACGGGGATGATGACCTTGGGCTTGGCGATGCCGATGGCCGGAGCCTTGCGCTCGGTGGCCTCGTAGCTGATCTTGTCCACGGTGGCACCTGCCTTGCGGTAGGGGAACACCGGCTCCAGCTTGCCCTCCCAGGCCTCCTGCAAAGCAGCCAGGTCGATGGTCTCGCCCGCGATCTTCAGCGCGTAGGTTTCGGTAACGGTACCCAGGACAACGCCCTCATTCAGCTCCAGATCCGGCTCCACCTCCAGGATGAAGCTGCCGTAGGCGGGATGGAACAGGTTCTCCGGATCACGGCCGGCATCCAGCGCAAAGCCCAGCCGGTTGCCCAGGCACATTTTGAACAGAGCCTCGGCGGCGCAGCCGTAGCCGGGGGTATAAGCGGCCTTCACCTTGCCGGAAGCGATCAGCTCCTCCACCTTCTTGTACAGCTTCTTCAGGCTGTGGGGCGCGGGGCGCAGCTCCAGCTTATCCTGATACTCGGGATACAGCCAGACCACCTTGCTGCCCGCAGCCTTGAACTCGGGGCTGATCACGTTCTTGGTATTGCCGATGGCGGTGGCGAAGCTCACCAGCGTGGGAGGCACATCCAGATCCTCAAAGCTGCCGGACATGCTGTCCTTGCCGCCGATGGCGGCCACGCCCAGATCCACCTGGGCCATCAGAGCACCCAGCAGGGCGGCAAAGGGCTTGCCCCAGCGCTCGGGCACATCGCCCAGACGCTCGAAGTATTCCTGGAAGGTCAGGTAGGCGTCCTCATAGCGAAAGCCGCTGGCCACCAGCTTGGAGATGCTCTCCACAACGGCCAGGTATGCGCCGCTGTACTGTTTTTTCTCCATCAGGTAGGGGTTGTAGCCCCAGGCCATGCCGCTGCAGGTGGTGGTCTCGCCGCTCACCGGCAGCTTGGCCGCCATGGCCTGCGCGGGGGTCAGCTGGTACTTGCCGCCGAAGGGCATGAGCACAGTGGCCGCACCGATGGTGGAGTCGAACCGCTCGGACAGGCCCTTCTTGCTGCACACGTTCAGATCGGTGACCAGATTCTGCATCTTCTCGGCCCAGGTCTCGCCCTTCCAGTCCACCTTGTAGTCCTGGCAATCATAGACCAGAACCCGGGCGCGCTTTTCGGCACCGTTGGAGTTCAGGAAGTTGCGGCTGATGTTTACGATGGTGTTGCCCTTCCAGGTCATTGTCAGGCGGGGGTCCTCGGTGACGGTGGCCACCACGGTGGCATCCAGGTTTTCCTCATGGGCCAGCTTCACGAAGGCCTCCACATCCTGGGGTGCCAGCACAACGGCCATGCGCTCCTGGCTCTCGCTGATGGCCAGCTCGGTGCCGTCCAGGCCCTCGTACTTCTTGGGCACGGCATCCAGGTCGATGGCCAGGCCGTCGGCCAGCTCGCCGATGGCAACGGACACACCGCCCGCGCCGAAGTCGTTGCAGCGCTTGATCAGGCGGGTGGCCTCGGGGCGGCGGAACAGACGCTGCAGCTTGCGCTCGATGGGGGCGTTGCCCTTCTGCACCTCAGCGCCGCAGGTCTCCAGGCTCTCCAGCTTGTGGGCCTTGGAGGAGCCGGTGGCGCCGCCGCAGCCGTCGCGGCCGGTGGCGCCGCCCAGCAGCACCACGATATCGCCGGCAGCGGGCACCTCACGGCGCACGTTGGAAGCGGGAGCCGCGCCCACCACAGCGCCGATCTCCAGGCGCTTGGCCACGTAGCCGGGGTGGTACAGCTCATCCACCTGACCGGTGGCCAGACCGATCTGGTTGCCGTAGCTGGAGTAACCGGCGGCGGCGGTGGTGACCAGCTTGCGCTGGGGCAGCTTGCCCGCCATGGTCTCACTCACCGGAACCAGCGGGTCGCCCGCGCCGGTCACGCGCATGGCCTGGTAGACGTAGCTGCGACCGGACAGGGGGTCACGGATGGCGCCGCCGATGCAGGTGGCCGCGCCGCCGAAGGGCTCGATCTCGGTGGGATGGTTGTGGGTCTCGTTTTTGAACAGATACAGCCAGTCCTGCTCCTCGCCGTCCACATCGCACTTGATCTTCACGGTGCAGGCGTTGATCTCCTCGGACTCGTCCAGGTTCTTCAGCTTGCCGATGCTGGCCAGATACTTGGCGCCGATGGTGGCAAGGTCCATCAGGCACATATTCTTCTTGCGTCCGGCGTATACCGCCTTGCGCATGGTCAGGTAGTTGTCGAAGGCCTTCTTCACCTGCACATCCCGGATCTCGATCTCGTCCAGAATGGTGCCGAAGGTGGTGTGGCGGCAGTGATCGGACCAGTAGGTATCGATCATGCGAATCTCGGTGATGGTGGGGTCCCGCTTTTCAAACCGGAAGTAGTTCTGGCAGAAGGCGATGTCCGCCTCGTCCATGGCCAGACCCTTCTCCTTCACGAAGTTGGCCAGGCCCTCCTCGTCCAGCTCACAGAAGCCGGTGAGGGTCTCCACAGTGCTGGGAGTGGGGTACTCCATCTGCAGGGTATCCTTGCGGGAGAGGCTGGCTTCGCGGGCCTCCACCGGGTTGATGACGTACTTCTTGATCTGAGCCAGCTCCGCCTCGGTGGGGTTGCCGGTGAGCAGATATACCCGGGCGGTGCGCACGGTGGGGCGCTCGCCCTGGCTGATCAGCTGGATGCACTCGCTGGCGGAAGCGGCCCGCTGGTCAAACTGACCGGGCAGGTATTCCACCGCGAACACCACATCCGCCTCGGGGCAGTGGTCGCAGGTGTCATCCACCGGGGGCTCGCTGAAGACGGTGGGGATGCAGCTGCGGAACAGCTCCTCGCTCACACCCTCCACATCATAACGGTTCAGAATGCGCAGGCCGGTCACCGACTGGATGCCCAGCAGGCCGTGCACCTCGCCCAGCAGGTTCTGGGCCTCGTGGTCAAAGCCCTTTTTCTTCTCCACATAAATGCGGTATACCATGGGTTCACTCTCCTTTTAAGGCGTTCAGGGCACGGCGGCCGATGTCGGCGCGCTTGTGCAGCTTGTCAAAATGGATCTGCTCGCTGGCGGCGTAGGCCTTTTCCAGCGCTTTTTCCAGGGTGGGGGCGGTGGCGCTCACGCCCAGCACGCGGCCGCCGCTGGTCACCAGCTTACCGTCCTTCTCGGCGGTACCGGCGTGGTAGACCACCACGTCGCTGCCGGGCACCTGGCCGTTTTCAAGACCGGTGATCTCCTTGCCCTTTTCGTAGTGCTCGGGGTAACCGCCGCTGGCCAGGATCACGCAGGCGGCGCTCTCGTTCTTGAACTTCACCTCGGTGTCCGCCAGGGTGCCGTTTGTGCAGGCCAGCATGATTTTCAGCAGGTCGCTGTCCAGAAGGGGCAGCACCACCTGGGTCTCGGGGTCGCCGAAGCGGCAGTTGTACTCGATCACCCGGGGTCCCTTGGGGGTGATCATCAGGCCGAAGTACAGGCAGCCCTTGAAGGGGCAGCCCTCGGCCTGCATGGCCTTCATGGTGGGCTCGAAGATCTGCTTGCGGCATTCCTCGGCCACCTCGGGGGTATAGCAGGGGTTGGGGGCGATGGTGCCCATGCCGCCGGTGTTCAGGCCCTCGTCGCCGTCCAGCGCGCGCTTGTGGTCCATGCTGGAAACCATGGGCTTCAGGGTCTCGCCGTCGGCGAAGGCCAGCACGCTCACCTCGGGGCCGGTGAGGAACTCCTCCACCACCACCCGGGTGCCGGATACGCCGAACTTCTTCTCGTCGATCATCTCGTGCAGAGCGGTCTCGGCCTCGGCTTCGTTCTGGCAGATCAGCACGCCCTTGCCCAGCGCCAGACCGTCCGCCTTGATGACCACCGGATAGCTGCCCTCGGCCTTGATGTAGGCCATGGCCGCATCGGCCTCGGTGAACACCTCGTACTTCGCGGTGGGAATGCCGTACTTCTTCATCAGGTCCTTGCTGAACACCTTGCTGGCCTCGATGCGGGCCGCGGCGGCGCTGGGGCCAAAGGCCGGAATGCCCGCCTCGGCCAGCTTGTCCACCAGGCCCAGAGCCAGCGGATCGTCCGGCGCGACCACCACATAGTCAAAGCCCTCTTCCTTCGCAAAAGCGACCTGGGCCTCGATGTCGGTGGCCGAAATGTTCTTGCATTTGGCGTCGCAGGCGATGCCGCCGTTGCCGGGGGCCGCCCACAGCTCGGTGCAAAGGGGGCTCTCCTTCAGTTTTTTCACGATGGCGTGCTCACGGCCACCGCCACCCACAACCAATATTTTCATGCGCTTGATTCCCTCTTTCGTTCCATGCAGGCAAGTGTGGAGCATTCAAAAAGCCAGACGGCCTTTTCATGCTTTCTTATGGTCGTCTGGCTCGAGACGCCCCCACGCCATTCACGCCTTATGGCTCAGGCGGCGGCCCACGTCAAAATTTTCCGTGATATTTTCCAAAAATGCTCGCCAATCCACCAAGGATTGGCTGTGCTTTTTGGTTCATCTCACAAAAAATTTTTTGACGCGTTCCACCGCCTGGAATAGCGCGGTTCCGTCTTATATTATAACAAAATCGCGGCAGGGCAAAAAGCCCAATGGCACAAATTTGTGCCGCGCAGCCGGTTCTCCTTAGTGGTGGAACAGCCGGATGCCGCAGAAGGCCATGGCGATGCCGTATTTGTTGCAGGTGTCGATGACCTGCTGGTCCCGGATGGAACCGCCGGGCTGCACAATGGCTTCCACGCCGCTGCGGCGGGCGCGCTCGATGTTGTCGCCGAAGGGGAAGAAGGCGTCGCTGCCCAGCACCACGCCCTTCACCTGGGCCAGCCATGCCTTCTTTTCCTCAGCGGTGAGGGGGGCGGGCTGCTCGGTGAAGGTCTCGGCCCACACGTCGTCGCCGATCACATCCTCGTACTCGTCGCTGATGTAAACGTCGATGGCGTTGTCCCGGTTGGGGCGGGCGATGTCCTCCCGGAAGGGCAGGGCCAGCACCTTGGGATGATGGCGCAGCTGCCAGATGTCGGCCTTGTTGCCGGCCAGACGGGTGCAGTGAATGCGGCTCTGCTGGCCGGCGCCTACGCCGATCACCTGGCCGCCCTGGGCGTAGCACACGCTGTTGGACTGGGTGTATTTCAGGGTGATGAGGCAGAGCATCAGGTCACGCTTCTGCTCGTCGGTGAGGGTCTTGTTGTCGGTGACCAGGTTCTCCAGCATGGACTCGTCGATCTTCAGCTCGTTGCGGCCCTGCTCGAACACGATGCCGTAAACCTGCTTGCGCTCGATGGGCTCGGGCTGATAGTCCGGGTCGATCTGCACGATATTGTAGCCGCCCTTGCGCTTTGCCTTCAGAATGGCCAGGGCCTCGTCGGTGTAGCCGGGGGCGATGATGCCGTCGGTCACCTCATGCTGGATGACCTTGGCGGTGCTCTCGTCGCACACATCGGACAGGGCGATCCAGTCGCCGAAGCTGCTCATGCGGTCGGCGCCGCGGGCGCGGGCGTAGGCGCAGGCCAGAGGGCTCAGCTCCAGACCCTCGCAGAAGTACATCTTCTTCAAAGTATCGTCCAGGGGCAGGCCCAGGGCCGCGCCCGCCGGAGAAACGTGCTTGAAGGAAGCAGCGGCGGGCAGGCCGGTGGCGGTCTTCAGCTCCTTGACCAGCTGCCAGGAGTTCAGCGCGTCCAGAAAGTTGATGTAGCCGGGCTTGCCGTTCAAAACGGTCACCGGCAGCTCGCCCTCCTTGATGAAGATGCGGGCGGGCTTCTGGTTGGGGTTACAGCCGTATTTCAGTTCCAGTTCGGTCATGGTATCGTTCTCCCCCTTATTCTTCGTCGCAAACAGCGTCGTACTTGTTTATGATCACGTCTTCGGTCTCGCCGGTGGCCAGGTCGATGGCACGCACGAACAGGCTGACCTTGTTGTCCTCGTTCAGGTTTGCCCACAGGTTGGTGGCCAGCTCCTCGGCCTCCTCGGGCAGGGCGATCTTCTCCGGCTCACCCTCAAAGCTGGGGATGGGGTTGCCGTCGCACTTGTAGGTGTGGATGAAGTGGCCCTCGCCCGCCACAGGGACGGGGTACTCGAAGAAGTAGCGGCGGCAGCTTTCGCCGTTGCCGTCGGCGCTCTTTAGGATGGACAGCTTGTAGCTGCATTTGCCATTCTCCAGCTCCACCAGACCGCTGATGCGGGGGGTCCAGTTGGGGCCGTCCGGCTCAAAGGTACGGGTGCGCAGGGCGTCCTCAAAGCGCTCGCCACGGGCCATGAACTCGTACACGGTGTCGGTCTGGTCGCCGTTGGTCACGATGTGGGCATTCGCCACGGTGCGCACCGGGTTGTAGATGATCAGGCTGGGGTCCTCCAGCTTGGCGGGGTCGGCCGCCAGGGTGCGGATGCCGCCGATCTCGGGCACCGGGTCAAATACCCGGTTGCGGCTGTTGGCGCTGCGGCCCATGATAAAGTAGGCGATCAGCGCCTTCTTGCCGCTGGGGGCAAGGCCCAGCACGATGCCCCGGCCGGGGTAGGCATTTTCGTTCACCAGTTTGTACAGATCCAGCTGTTCCATCTTGGCCTCCATATTCCAAATCGTATGATATAGACTAAATTTACTTATCGTATTCTTCGCAGACCTCTGCGATGGCGGCGGGCAGGATGATCCATTCCGCCTGCTCCATCACCCGGCGCTGCAAAATCTCCGGGGTATCGCCGGGCTGCACCTCCACGGCCTTCTGCTTGAGGATTCGGCCGCCGTCGCAGATCTCGTTGACGAAATGCACGGTGGCGCCGGTCACCTTCACGCCCTTGGCAAGAGCCGCTTCATGCACCCGCAGGCCGTAGAAACCCTCGCCGCAGAAGCTGGGGATCAGGCTGGGGTGCACATTCAGGATGCGCTCCGGGTAGGCGGCGATGACGCTGGGCCCCAGAATGGACAGAAAGCCCGCCAGCACCACCAGGTCGATGTGGTTTTCCTTCAAAACGTTCAGCAGGGCCGCGTCGAAGGCCTCGCTGCTCTCGTAATCCTTGCGGCGCACCACCACGCCGGGCACCCCGGCCTTTTCGGCCCGCTCCAGCGCGTAAACGCCGGGCCTCGATGCAACCACCAGGCTCACCCGGCCGTGGGGGATCTCTCCCCGGGCCTGGCTGTCCAGGATGGCCTGCAGGTTGGTGCCGCCGCCGGAGACCAGAACCGCGATGTTCAGCATAACTCCACGCCCTCGCCTTCGCCGATCACGCCCAGGATGTAGGCGTCCTCGCCCTGCTCCTTCAGGATGGCCAGAGCCTTGTCCGCGTCTTCCTTGGCCACGGTCAGGATCATGCCAACGCCCATGTTGAAGGTGTTGAACATGTCACGCTCGGGGATATTGCCCGCCTTCTGGATGAAGCCGAACAGGGCGGGAGTGCGCACGTCCTCCTTTTTAATGACGGCCTTGCAGCCCGCCTTCAGGCTGCGGGGGATGTTCTCGTAGAAGCCGCCGCCGGTGATGTGGGACACGCCCTTCACAGCGATCTGGTCCATCACGGCCAGAACCTGCTTCACGTAGATGCGGGTGGGAGCCAGCAGGGCCTCGCCCAGGGTGCAGCCCAGCTCCTCGTGGTACTCCTTGAGCACCTCGGGATGGTTCTCCAGATCAAAGACCCGGCGCACCAGAGAGAAGCCGTTGGAATGCACGCCGGAGGAGGGCAGAGCGATGATCACGTCGCCGGGAACCATGGCCTCGTTGGACAGGATCTTGCTCTTGTCCACGGCGCCCACGGTGAAGCCCGCCAGGTCGTACTCATCCTCCGGGTAGAAGCCGGGCATCTCGGCAGTCTCGCCGCCCACCAGGGCGCAGCCTGCCTGTACGCAGCCCTCGGCCACACCGGCCACCATCTGGGCAATGCGCTCGGGCACGTTTTTGCCGCAGGCGATGTAATCCAGGAAGATCAGGGGCTTGGCGCCGGCGCAGACCACATCGTTCACGCACATGGCCACGCAGTCGATGCCCACGGTGTCGTGCTTATCCATCAGGAAGGCGATCTTCAGCTTGGTGCCCACGCCGTCGGTACCGGAGACCAGTACCGGGTGGGGCATATTGGTGCAGTCCAGCTCAAACAGACCGCCGAAGCCGCCCAGACCACCCATCACGCCGGGGATCACGGTGCGGGCCACATGCTGCTTCATCAGTTCCACGGCCTTGTAACCGGCGGTGATGTCCACACCGGCAGCGGCGTAGCTGGCAGAAAAGCTCTTTTCCATTTGTTCCTCCTTATTATGCCCATTTCACGGGCAAGGCCGGGGCCACGGAAAAATGGCCCCGGCGATTCATTCTTTAGTCGTTGCTGTTCAGCTTCTGGGAGTATTTGTCCTCAAATTCCCGCTTGGGAGGCTCCACCGGATATTCGCCGGTAAAGCAGCCCACGCAGAAGTCCAGCTTGCAGCCCTCGGCGATCTTCTTCACACTCTCGATGCTCAAGAAGCCCAGGCTGTCCACCCCGATCTGCTGTGCGATCTGTTCGGTGGTGTAGTTGGCAGCGATCAGATTCTTCTGGCTGTCCACATCGGTGCCGAAGTAGCAGGGGTAGAGGAACTTGGGGCTGGAGGCCCGGAAGTGAACCTCGGTGGCGCCCGCCTCCCGCAGCAGCTGTACGATCTGCTTGGAGGTGGTGCCGCGCACGATGGAGTCGTCCACCAGCACCACACGCTTGCCCGCCACGGTGTCCGCGATGGGATTCAGCTTGATGCGCACCGTGTTCTCCCGCAGCTTCTGGCTGGGCTGGATGAAGGTGCGCCCGATGTATTTGTTCTTCAAAAAGCCGATGCCGTAGGGGATGCCGCTCTGCTGGGCG